>JAAUTS010000061.1 GCA_012031345.1 Blastochloris sp.
GGGGCTGTTTTTTGGGCAGGGGGGGTGATGCCGGGTTCTTCTTTGACTTGGCGAAGGGCAGGAGGGTGCGGCTGGGGGCGATGCGGCCTTCAATGCGGGCGTCGAGGGAGCGTAGGAGACATTTGGCCAGCTCGGTGACGCTGGTTTCGGCCCAAAGAACAGGGAAGGGGACGGGCAGGACACTGGATTCGTTGCGATGGAGGCAGAGTTGAAGATTTTCCCAACATTCCGGACCAAGCTCCCAAATGGCTTGAAGCACGCCGAGGACGACGGTTTCCGGATAAACGACAAGAGCTTGAGGGCGCTGTTTTTGTTTCCAGAGTTCAAGCAAGGCGTGACGACCGTAGGTTGCGTGGTCGCAAGGTGGGGCGCAGGTAATTTCCCACTCGCGTCGGGTTTTGAGGTCGAAGTCACGGAGATTGTCGTCGTAGGGTTCGAAGAATTTATGCCACTCGAGCAACTCTTTTTTGGATTTGGGGCGGGGGAAAGGAGTGATAAGGGCGACGTGTTGGAGTTTACGCTGCTTCAGGATGCGGAAGTAGCTTTGGAAGAGTTGATCGTAGTCGCTTTCCACGGGGGAACGGACTTCGCGCAGGCTGGAGGGGCCGACGATGGGAACGGGGAGTTGGCGTAGCCAGGGGTATTCCCAGGCGCCGATGATAGGGACTGCGAAGCCGAGGATTTCGCGATGTTCGGCGGCCCTCTGAAGATCAGGGAGGGGATGGTGATGTTCTTGGGGGGAGCGGGTATCGATCCAGATTTGGGCGTGGCGCCCGCTGGCTTCGATCATTTCCTGAAGTTTGAAGGTGAGAAGGATGAAGTAGTTGCTGCCTGAGCTGCTGAGAAAATTATGAGGGACATAGATGCCGATGGTGCGTGAGGTGGGCAGGGCGCGGACGGTGGTGCCGACCTTGCGTTTGCGCTCGAGAAGACCTTCGTCCATGAGTTGTTTGAGCGCACGATTGACGGTGAGATGGGTGGTGCCGAAAAGTTGGCCCATGTCCTGACTGGTGGGCAGGCGTGTTCCGGCGGGGAGATGGCCTTGGCGGATCCAGGAGCGGAAAAGGCCGCAGAGTTGGCGTTGCAGAGGCAGGGCGCGGTTGAGTGAGTCCGGCTGGGTTAAAGCTTTGAGCTGGGAGAGAGCGAGTTGGGATGGAGAGGGACCTTCATAGGGATGAATGTAAGCAGGGGCGGGGCCAGGGTAAACGCAGAACTTGGATCAAGAGGCCTGTGAATAACATGGTATATCAAATGATATTATTATTGACGAAAACTTAAGGTGAGAGCAAAGAAGTCTCAAATACAACCAGGAGTGCTTATGAGAAAAACAATGTGTTGTGGCCTGTTCGTGGTGGTTTTGAGCTTGCTGGGTTTGGCTTGGCTCAGGGCGGAAAAGTGTGAGTTATCCCTCCGGTGTCGGTGTGATCAATGTCAAGAGTGCCCCGTTTCTTGCGGCGGGAAATGGAACCACAGATGATACGGCGGCCATTCAGGCGGCGATCAAGGAAGCCTTACATTCCGAGGGAACTTTGTATTTCCCGAACGGCACCTACCTGGTGAGCAATACCTTGGAGTGGCGCAATGCCTCCAATTCCTGGGACACCTACCTTTCCATGCAAGGCCAGAGTCAGGCTGGAACGATCATCAAACTGGCCAACAACATTCCGGCCTTTGGCAGCAGCACCACGCCCAAGGCTGTCATCATGACGGCCTCCCAGAACCCTAACAGTGCCGTGGGCACGGGCAATCAGGCCTTTCAAAACAACATACGAAACTTAACCATCGATGTCGGTTCAGGCAACCCTGGTGCCATCGGGATTGACTATATCGTCAGTAATGCCGGGGAAATTCGTGATGTGACGATCAAGAGCACGGATGCCACCAAAAGAGGCAAGGCAGGTCTTTGGTTAAAGCGTGGTGAGTCGGGTCCAGGTTATGTGAGAAATGTGACGATCGAAGGATTTGACGTGGGGGTGGAGGCGGACACCTATCAATACGGATTTACCTTGGAATACCTCACGCTACGCCATCAGTTGGTGGCTGGAATCCGTAATGAGGAGCACCCCCTGACCATCCGCAAGTTGACCAGCGTCAATACAGTCCCGGCGGTGCTGGCCAACCTCAAGTCGGATGGTTTGATCAACCTCATCGATGCCAACTGCACGGGTGGCAGTTCCAGCAATCAGGCGGTTAATTTTAAGGGTGGAATGGTCATTCGCAATCTCAGCACCAGTGGTTACGGTGCGGCCATTCGTAACAGTAACACCAATGTTTCTGTCAGCGGACCCAATGTGGCCGAATACTTTTCCCATGGTCCTGTGTCCGAATTCAGCTCAGCTTCCAGCACACTGGACCTTCCGATTGAAGATGCGCCCGTTTACCAAAATGACGATCTGAATGACTGGGTGGTGGTGGATGACTCCGCTGCGGATGATACCGTAGCCATCCGCAACGCCATCAGCACGGCCAACAGCCAGGGTAAGAAAACCATCGCCTTCAAGGCGGGCAAAACCTATGTGGTCTCCGACACCATCGTGGTCAGCGGCGGGGTGCAGCGCATTCTGGGCAATCAGGCCAGTTTGGAGTTGGCCTCGGCCTTGAGAAATGGGGACACCCGCTCCATCTTCCGGGTTGAGAATCTGAGCGGTAGTGTCCTGATTTTTGAGCGCTTTGCTTTCCGGCCCTCGAAGAAGGACTTTAACATTCAGACGACCTGGCTGGAGCAGAACACGACCAAGCCTCTGGTCATGAGAGACCTGCTTTCCTTCGGTGGACTGGCTTATAAGAACACGGTGACGGGCGGAAAGTTGTTCGTGGAAAACGTGGCGGCTTCCGGCTGGCGTTTTAACAATCAGCGGGTTTGGGCCCGGCAATTCAATCCTGAGTTTCACTACGCCCCCTACGTCCGCAATGAAGGAGCCTCAGGTTTCCTGGTGGTGTTGGGATTGAAGACGGAGGGTAAAGGGGCGCTGATCGAAACGCGCAACGGAGCCTGGACGGAGGTGTTAGGTGGATGTGTTATCGCCATCGACAATCCCAACAGCCCGGTGGTTTATCCCTTTATCATCAACCAGGCCAATGCTTTCCTCTCCTGGACGAACACCAACAACAACCTCTTTGCCAATCAAGTCCAGGAAATCCGCAGTGCAGTGACACAAGTCAGGCAACCAGCGGAGAACACAGGTTTCCCCGCGCGGGTTACATGCAGGTGGCTTATGCCGGGTTTGCCGCCCAGCCTGTGAGTATCGTCATCGCCCCGGCGGCCCGTTATGATTTCAGCAACACGGTGGCTTCGTCGGATGTCGAAGCGGACTCGGTCGCCTCGGCCTTGGGGCAGGGTGCGGGTTATGTGACGGTTGGGTATTTGAATAACTCACGCGTGGTTTATGCGGCGGGCATCAGCGGTGCCTCGGCGGCGACCAACAACAGTTCCGGTGAATACTTCAAGTTCAGTCTGGCACCGGTGTCCGGACGTTTGTTGACCTTGGACAGGCTTAGTTTTCAGGCCCGGAGAGCCTCCAGTTCGCCGGATCGGCTGACGGTTTATCTGCTTCCCACCGGAGGATCGGCGGGAGGACAGACCCTGACTTTGCTCAACAATGTCAGTTTGGGCACGGCGTTTACCAGTTTTAATATTCCTTTACAGGATCTGACCTATCAAGACCTCAGCAATGTTGAGCTGCGCTTCGTTTTTCATGGGAACAATCAAAACAAGGGATCGAACTACCTCGACGCCGTGCAACTGGATGCCGGAACCCGGTAGAAAGGTTCAATCCCGGTGTTTTTTTTGAGTTAAGCAGCGTCAAGGTCTTGCAAGCCCAGATGGCGGGATCGGGCGGAACTCGGTTCAGGATTCCTCGTATAAATATGCTTAGCTTAAGAAAAAAGTGCTTGCTATATATCTATTAAGATAGCAGTCTTATGAGAGAAGGAAATTTATGAATAAAAAACTACAACATTTCATTCTGAGCATGGCGGCTGTTTGCATGGTCTTGGTTTTTGGTCAGAGTCCGGGTCAGGGGCAAGTTGTGTGGGATGGAAGCACTGACGGCGTTTGGACCGAGGGCACTAACTGGGTGGGAGATGTGGCACCCGTCGCTGGTAACGCGCTTCAATTTGGTCTCGCTACCAATTACGCTGTGACCAATTCGCCGTCCACCGTTTTCGGTACTTTGACCTTCCTCTCCACCGCTGGTGCGAACTATACGCTGAGCGGGAATGGAGTGAACAACGAGATTTATGGAACTGTGACGGTGCAAGGCAGTGCCAGTGCAACGAATCACACGATCAATAACCAATTTCGCTTCAATAACAAAACGATTGATGTACAAAGCACTTCCACCTCGCTCACTCTCAATGCTTTTGATTACGGTGGGACATCCCGGACGCTGACCAAAAATGGTGTGGGCACGCTTATTCTCACTCAGAACGCCAACAATCCGGGCAGATTACAGATCAACGGTGGGACGGTGGACTACCGATTGGGGGCTGGCACGGCGAACGGTGCCTTCAATATCAATGGGGCTTCCTCCTCCGCCGTGGTCACTAATTCCACAGGCACCACCCGCACCCTGCATTTCGGGTTTCAAGATCAAAACTTCCCCACTGCCAGTTTTGCTGGCTCCATCACCGGAAACCTTAACGTCATCAATGGTAATACCGCTGATTCTACCAGCGGCATCGATCAGACCTTTACCAGCACCAGTGCCAACACTTATACGGGGACCACTCAACTACGAGCCGAAACCTGGATAGTCAACGGCACCCACACCGGCGGGGGGGATTACACCGTCTCCGGGGGCGCATCCAATGCGGGTACGCTTGCAGGCTCAGGCTCCATCGTTCTGGCAGACGACACCCGCACGTTCAGCTTCATCGGGTGCTTCGGGTCAGTTAGCCACCCTCAATCCTGGTGCCAGCGGCACGGACACCGCGACCCTCACCCTCGGCAGTGCCCTCATCGAAACGACCGTCAACTTGAACAACTTCAGCCAGTTGCGCCTCGACATCGGTGTGGCTGGAGCCTCCGACCGGCTGGATATCTTTGGCGATTTGAACCTCAACGCTGGTTCCACTCTTGATTTGCTTAGCCTGTCAGGTGCCTGGGACGGTGCCACCTACACTCTGGCCACGTTCACTGGCTTACTTACTGGCACCTTCGGTACGATCATCGGATTAGACGCGGGTTATCAGATCAACTACGGAACAACAGACATCACGCTGGCACTCATCCCCGAACCCTCCACGTATGCCTTGCTAGGTTTGGGTCTGGGGGCACTCTGGTTGTTGCGCCGCAAGAAAAGCTGAGTCCTGATTTGGGATACCAGCAATCATGAGCATCAGGCTGGGTTTGTGGCACCATAGTTTTTTCTTTTTCATTCTGGCTCTTTTCTCCGTCTTGGTTCTGGAGGAGCTTTGGGCCTTCGAGCCGCCTGCTGAAACCGGGTTGGTGAATGTGGTCACCGCCTACGGAGCTGACCCGGCGGATGGGGCGGACGATACCGCAGCCGTTCAACGCGCCATCTCGGAAAACATGCGGAAACGGACCCTTTTTCCCCAACCGGATTTACAACATCAGCAGCAGCCTCCTCTATAAAAACGCCGAAGGTAAATGGGATTGTCGCTTGTCCCTGGAAGGGGAAAGCCGGGATGGGGTGATTTTTCGATTGAAAGACACCACGTTCACCGATCCCCAAAGTCCTCAGGCTGTTATCAAAACAGCCTCGCAAAATGCCAATGGCCCCGATGGAACATGCAATCAGGCCTTCATGAACAATTTATGAAATTTCACCGTAGACGTGGGTTCCGGCAATCCAGGAGCCATTGGTATCAGTCACGCGGCGCACAACACCAGCACGGTCTCCCACATCACCATCCGCAGCAGTGACCCTGCCCGTGCGGGTGCGTATGGTCTGGGCTTGAACCGGGCCTGGCCGGGGCCAAATTTGTTCCAGGACATCAAAATTGAGGGCTTCGACATCGGGATTATGGTGGATCATTGGGAATACAGCATCACCTTCGACCGCATTGAGTTGGAACATCAAAACAAACTGGGCATACGCAACACCAAGAATGCAGTGGCCTTGCATCATGAGCGCAGTCGTAACAAGGCGCCGCTCTATGAAGGGGGTGGACGATAACGGTCATGCGGTGTTGGTGGATGTGGTGGCGGGAGGAGGTGATCCGGGGCAGCCCGTCATTCTCTACAAGGGAGGCTTGTTGGTGCGTGATCTGAAAAGCTCCGGTTACGGGCAGGCCATCGTGGATCAGAACAAAAAAAGCAACGGCGGCGCGTCGGGACCCGAGGTGGTGGAGTATGTATCCCAGAAGGTGATTGCGCCGCTTTCGCGGGAAAAACAATCCCTGCGTCTGTCAGTCGAGATGGCACCGGTTTATATCACACCTGAGGCGTCGGACATGGTGGTGGTGCCTTCCGCGCTGCCGGATGGTGCGGCCCAGGACCACACCCAGATCATACGTGATGCCTTGGCCCGGGCCAATGCCGAGGGGAAAAGACCCTGGCTTTTGAGTCCGGCAAAGTTTATTACCTCTCGGACACCATTGAAGTATCAGGTGGCCTGCGTCGCATCGTGGGTTACGACGCGTTTCTACGGGCAGATCGCGGTGCCCTGAGTGCCTCCCGGGAAACGGGCAAACCAGTGTTTCTGATCAAAGGCTTGACGGGGGAATCCCTGACCATCGAATTTTTCACCCTCCATCCTTCCGTCAAAGATGCTTCTTTTAAGGACACCCGTTTCACTTGGTTTGTGCACGAGGACCGAACAACTCTGATCCTTAGAAATTTATGCTGCTTTATTGGAGAGGCCTATGAAAACCGTACGGAGGGGGCAAGGTCTTTGTGGAAGATGTGGCTGCGACCAGATTCCATTTTAAAAACCAGCAGGTTTGGTGTCGTCAGTTTAATACAGAGTTTCACAAGCCTCCCTATGTTTTGAATGAAGGACCACAGGGCAGTCTTTGGATTTTGGGATATAAGACAGAGGGGGCGGGACCTTTGATCGAGACGCGGGACGGGGCACGCACGGAGGTGTTGGGAGGCATGGTGTATCCGATTGATGCTCCGGGGGAAAACGCCGCCTTTGTAGTAGATAACGCCTCTGCCAGCTTTTCCTGGTCGGAGACGGGGCGACCCGAGAAAATGTTCCGCAACCAGGTTCGTGAGACCCAGTCCGGACGCACTCATACGCACACCCAGCAGGATGCCATGGCGGCAGGAGTTCAGCGTGGGGGCCGGGCCACGGGGCTGTATCGTGCGGGTCCTTGACTTCAGGTCGGGAGGAATTCCAGCCAGGAAAAGAGTCTGAAAATACGCTGGAGGATTATCTCTCCTGTTTTCGAAGATCCTTTGTGGGGAGCGGCGACTCTTTCCTATCAAGAAGTTCGATCTTGGATTGAAGAATTTACTGCTGGAAGGTCAGCGGAAGATTTCTAGGTTGGAAGGGATGTTGCGTTACTATTGCAATCCGCTGCCTCTGCCGAATTATCCGCGTGGTATTCATGCCACCGCCGAACACAAAGCCAAAGGGGGAAATTTATGGAATCGTTCGCGTCGTGAGGATTTCCGGGAGGCGGCAGATCCTTCGGTGCTTTGGCATGAGGGAGCCTGGTATTTGTATGTCTCAGGCACGATGGCGTATGTGAGTCGGGACTTTCAAACCTGGACGCATCATCCGATCAATATTCCCTGGATAGGTTATGCCCCCACGATCGTGCGGCATGGTCATACCTTTTTATTAACAGCGTGTCAGGCCGAGATCTACACATCGGATCATCCGCTGGGCCCCTTCACTGCCTTGGGTCCGGTGTGTTCAGCGGCGGGAGAGAAGATAGACAAATGGTTGGATCCGATGCTGTTTGCGGACGAGGATGGACGACTTTATGCCTATTGGGGTTTGCACGATGGTATTTTTGGCATGGAACTGGATACAAATCATCCGGTGCGTGGGTTGAGTGAACCACATTATTTGTTTAATTTTGATCCGAAACATGAGTGGGAAAGGGCGGGGGAGGCGCATCAGTTTCAAGACAGTTATATTGAAGGTGCCTGGATGTTAAAGCATCAGGGGCGCTATTATTTGACCTATGCGGGACCGGGCACGGAGTTGACCCATTATGCCATGGGATGTTACGTGGCGGAGAGTCCGCTCGGCCCCTTTGTTTATCAGCAGCGTAACCCGATCCTGCGCGATCCGCACGGACTGGTCAACGGGCCGGGGCATGGTTGTCTGGTGCGCGGACCGGGGGGAAACGCTTTGGGCATTTTACACCTGCCTGATTCGGATCAACCACTGGTTTGAGCGGCGGATCGGCATGGATCCGGCAGGTTTTGATGAGACGGGGCAACTTTTTATTCGTGGTGCCTCAGAAACACCTCAGGCCCTGCCGGGAGACCGGAAGCATCCCGAGTTGGGAAATGACCTCGGCTTATTACCGGTCTCAATCCATCAAGTGGTGCGGGCATCTTCCGAAGCGGAGGGTCGGGATGCCTATTACGCGGTGGACAATTACACCAGAACCTGGTGGCAGGCCCGGGCGGAGGATCTGGAGCCCTGGCTTGAAGTGCGGTTGATGCGTCCGTTGCTTATCTCTGCCTGTCGAATCCTTTGGAGAGAGCCGGGCTTGGATTATGATCGTGGTGTGCGGCCGGGGCCGATGTGTTATGTGGTGGAGGCGCGCTTGGGGGATGAAGATTCCTGGCAAGTCGTGGTGGATGCCCGGGACAACGAAGTGGATTTATTGATTGATCAACGCAGTTTCCCGGAAGTGCGGGCCAATCGCATCCGACTCCGGGTTATCGGCCACCCGCCCGGCATAGGTGTGGGGGTCATTGACTTTACGGTCTTTGGTCAAGCGGAGTGAGGAAAAAAAGGGCAAAGAATTCTGCCCGTATTTCAAGCGGTAGTGCCGACCAAAGCCTTGGATGGTCGGGCACTGCAACAGTGCATCAACACGGTGTTGTGGAAGGTCCACCAGTAAGTTGACGCAGAAAGATTTCTTCTCCAGCTCAATAAGCCGCGACATTAGAAGTAACGATCGTTACTTCTAATGTCGCGGAGAAGGGGGAGTGATTTTCTGTTGGGATCGGGTGCGGGGATGCTTCAGGATGGATGGTATGGAAATGATGCAGGATCCGGTTTTACGTTGTGAGGAGATCAATCATGTTTTGGGTGAGGGGGAGAATCAGGTTCATGTGTTGAAGGATGTTTCCCTGGCCCTGAAGCCGGGGAACATTTACTCGATCATGGGGCCTTCGGGTTGCGGGAAAAGCAGTCTGCTGTATTTGCTCGGCTTGTTGGATCGACCGACCGGAGGACGGATCTGGATTGAGGATCTGGAGGTGACGGGGTTGAGCGATGCGGATTACTCTCACTTACGAAATTTGAAGATTGGTTTTGTGTTTCAATTTCATTTTCTACTGAGGGAATTCAGTGCCCTGGAGAACATCAAGGTTCCCATGAGACGGGCGGGCCTGCTGAATGACCGGGAAATGAGTGAACGGGCCGCGCATTTGTTGGATTTGGTGGGTCTGGGCGACAAACTGGAAAGGCTTCCTGGTCAACTTTCTGGAGGGGAACAGCAGCGTGTGGCCATCGCCCGATCCCTGGCCAATGAACCTTCGGTGGTTTTGGCGGATGAGCCCACGGGGAATTTGGACACGGCCAACTCGAATCGTGTTTTTGATATGATGCGCGGACTGGCTCATGACACCGGGTTGACTTTATTGATTGTGACGCATAACGCCCAGATTGCGCAGGCGTCGGACCACGCTCTGGAGATGAGGGATGGACGTTTGGTTTAGAGAAGGAATTTATGAAAAGGCAGTTCTTGACCCAGGATTGAGTTGGCGGGAAGGTTTGAGCATGAAGTTATGCGAATCCGTCAAGAAAGTAACCATCATCATGGTGGTGAGAGAGACGCTGTGGTTTAGCAAACGGATCCTGGATGCGTTGTATCAACATACAGATCCAGGAATTTTTAAGTTGATCTATGTGACGGGTAAATCGTCACGCAGGGACCGGATTCAGCTCGAGATGGAATCGGTCCGGCGGGGTTTTCAATTGATCACGAGACCCTACCATCTCGCTCCCAATGAAGCGCGCAATCTGGCTCTTCCTTATGTGGATACAGAGTATGTGGTTTTGTTGGATAATGATTGTTTGGTGATGGAAGGTTGGCTCGAGGCTTTGCTGAATTGCGCCAAAGAAACCGGTGCGGCACTGGTGTCCCCCGTGGTTCTGTTCGGTGAGCCTGAAGAACGGATGATGCATTTTTTTACGGGGCTTTGTCATATTGTGGAAGAGGAAGGTGGAAGAACCTTCAAGGAAGGTTACCCCTACCACCTCAAGCCGCTTTCGGATTTGAAGCAACCTTTGCACAGGCAATGTACTGAGTTGCTGGAGTATCATTGTCTGATGATTCGGAGGGAGTTCCTCGACCAAGTCGGGCCATTTGATGAGGATTTAAAGAGCACGCGGGATCATCTGGATCTTTCCCTGCGAGCCCAGGAAATGGGGGTGGCCTGTATTTCCGAACCTACGGCGTGTGTGGCTTACCTGCATCCACCGAAATTTCTCTGGAGGGAGAAGCGTGGTTTCTGCTGAGATGGGGGTCCCATTGGAATACCATTTCGCATCAGCGAATGAATGAAAAGTGGAAGGTGAGCGGTTCAGAGCGAAATATTCCTTTTCTGGATGGGCACCGGCGCATTCATATCCAAAAATTTTGTTTGTTGGCTGTCTCGTTGGCTGGGAAAGCCAATGGTAGAAGTATTAAAGGATCGGATATTGTATCCTTTGGAGCAAGGCTTGGCCTGTTGGTTTTCCCAGCAAAATGATGAACGGCGTCGGGTGTGGAGCCTCAAGCAGGCGGAAGCAAATCGTTGAGGAGGAGTTTTTATCTGGATCTTAGAGAAGCGTTAATCAGATGGATAAGGCACGATGTGGGTGTGGTAGAGAATGGCTGAATTAGGAAGGCTGCATGAAAGAAAAAATTGACGATTGGTTTCCTCAAGATGCGGCGGGGTGGTTTCGGGGCTTTTCAGGGCGCGATGATAGAGATTGTTTCGGCACGCTTCCAGGTGTGGAATAAAGCAATGCCATCGAATGTTGTCGGGGTGGATGAGTTCAGAGATTTCTTCAAGAAATTCCCGACGGAAATCAAGGTGTAAAAAGCGGATGTCAGACAGAGCAATGGGTTGAAGGGCCAGGAGAGTTTTGTGAATAGCTTCACGATGACGGCAGTCTCGATAGTGAGGGGAATTGTTCCTGGAATTTTTCATGATACTGTCAAAAACAATCATGTGTGGCTGGAACTTGGTTTGAAGCAGAGTGCTTTTTCCGCTGCCACAAAGTCCGGTGACGACATGGAGTGTGGGTTGAGTGTTCAAAGATTTTTAGCATGTAAAATGAGGATCAGACTGTCGATGGAAAGTTGGAATTGTTTCAGAAAACGGATTGCGCTTGTCAAGGGTGGGGGAGTTGGGCGGAATGGTGTAGTAAACGGTAAGGTATAAGTTATGCCATTTCCATCTCATGATCCTTATTGGAGTGATGTTGCCGCATATCTGGATGGCGTCGGCAGCGGGTCAATGATGGCGCCGGACGAGTTTGTGGAGAGATTTCCGGACGTCTATTGTTATGAGGCGCCATTATTGAAGCGGGATCTGGACCCGGACTGTTTGGTGTTGCACAAGGGGTTATGGGGGAGAATTCCCGAATCGTTTTTATCAGTCTGGATGAAGAAGGGCAGGCCAGTTTTTGCCAATGAAGTGTTCGTGGTTTATGTGAAAAGAGGTGATTTGGCGGTTCTGGAAAAAAATCATGTGCATCTTCCGAACTTACATCGTTCGATGCGGGAAAGGGGGGAGCATCCGAGGGAGAATCCGCGATTGCGTCCGCTACACTTTGCCTCCCTGGATGTGGAGGGGGTAAGAGAGGCGATGAATGAACGTTATGCCAAGGTGGGTTTGGAAGAGTTTGGAGGGTATGAGCATCCTCATCTTTGGGATCGGGAACGTTATCGTGAGGTGGATCGTTTGACGCAGCGGATGCTGGGTTCGGTGACAGGCTTGAGGGTGCTGGAGTTGGGATGTGGGATTGGGCGCAGCGCGGTTTTTTGTGCGGAGGCGGGGGATTATTTGGGGACGGATTTGTCGGATGTGGCCATAGAGAAGGCGCGGCAAAGGTGCGGAGAGAATGGGCGCCAGCGTTTTGAGCGGATGGATGCGATGAGTCTGAGAGTGCCGGACGGGGTCATGGATGTGGTGTTGGGGGTGGAAATCATCGAGCATGTTCAGGATGCGGAAAAAATGTTGTCTGAGGTGCGACGCGTGTTGAAGCCGGGTGGGCGATTTATTTTTAATTCCGCCAACCGAGACAGTTTCCATCTGAGAATGATTCAAAAACTGGGACTACCCGAGTTCAGAGGAACGTATGAACATTTTCGTGAATTTGGTTATGGCGAAATGTGCGGGTTATTGGGGAAACACCAGTTTGAGGTGGAGGAAGGGGTGGGCTTATTTTTGCTGCCTTACCAAGCCGTGCCGGGGGTGAGTGATACGATCAAGGGATTAGCAGAGAACGATCCACAGGTGGTGGAATGGTTGCGGGTGCTGGGGGAAAGGGCAGGTCCGGAGTTTGGATTTGAGTTTATGATCCGGGCGAAAAAAACCGGGGTGTCGGCGAACCCATAAGCAGGGTGTCCGTGACTCAGGGTTGCTTTTTGGCCTCGGCAGTCACGAGAGGAGCCAAGCTGTCGCGGATGCGTCGGAAAAGAGTTTCGGTGTGGGGAGGGTTGTAGCGGTAGATCAGATGGGTGCCGAAGGTCCATTCTTCATGGGGAGCCCCATAATTCGTGCGGATTTCCTCAGTGTCCAGCCTGTCCATGACCACTAAAACAGTTTGGTTCGGGTCTGCCCCGATGCGCAGGTAGGGTTTCCAAGAGTTGGCCCAATGATAGACACTTCCATCACTACAGATGGCTTCCACTCGCAGGCCTTGCCGGGACTGGAAGGTGCTTTTGCGGGCGGTCCAATAGTCGCCCAAAACAATCCAAGAGGGATCCGAGGTTATGGCATCAAGCTTTTGGACGAGTTCAAGATAAGGGCGCTCAAGACGTGGAGGTTTCAGTCCTTGGGAAAGGCAGAGCCCAAGACAAAGGACAAGGCCGAGGTAACCCCAAAATCTGGGGAGGGAGCAGGACAAAAGCCAGAGGGCAAAAATGAGGGATAAGGCGGAGGGAAAAACCAGGTATCTCCACGAAGCGGGGTCCACGTAGTTCCCTGAAAACAAGAGGGCCCCCCAACCGCAGGCCACGCTCAGAATCAGGGACATTTTCAGATAAAAAGTCGGACCGTGCCAGTTGTTTTGACTTCGAATGATCCTGAGAACATGCAGGCCCCAAAAAAAGGTGGCGAGCAGGGAGAGAAGACTGAATCCAATGAAGGGGAGGTGTTGTCGGTCGATCAAATCAGAAATCATGCGGAAGATGGTGTCCCAAGCAGTCAACAAGCCTGTTTTTGAAATGTAATCCGCTTCTGCATTTTTTCCCGGATCAAGAAAAGGCCTTAGCAAACGAGCGAGGAGACTGGAAAGCATGATGCAGGTGAGGAGGTGGCCAGATTGGGGGCGTTGAGTTGGTTCGCGCCAGGCGAGCAGGGTGAGAGCGACCAGAGAAGGCAAGGTAAAATAAACCAGAAACAGGAGATCAGAGATGGTTCCGGCCAGAACCAGAAAGCCCAGGACAAGCAGAAGCCAGAAGTTCTTTTTTTGAAGGTAGGAAGGCACAATCAGCAAGCCTGCCAAAATCAACAAATAAGCTCCGCCATGGACAATCGGGTGGTAAAGAACATGCCAGAAATCGGCAACGGAGGGCCACAGGAATGGATGGGAAATGATGAAAAAAAAGCTCAGGACCCAGCCAAGTCCCAAGTATGCCTTGTTTTCAAACAACGTGGTGCCGAGGCGCAGTGTGCTTACAAGAAAAAGGCATATGAAGACCCCAGTCAGAATGAGGTAGGCCAGATAGCTATCACCAACAACATGAGCCAGGGGGATGATCAAGGCCACGTCGGGGAAAAGAAAGAGAGCTCCTCCCATGGCCCAGGAATCCCAACTTTCTCCTCGAAGGAAAAGGCTTTCATAAATGTCTGGAAGAATAAGTTGGTCTGAGTTCAGGCTGGCAGCAAGTGAGGTCAAGTATGGGGGCAGAATGAAAGTCAGGATAAAAAAAGCGGTGACATAAGGGAACCAGGGAGCCATGAGCGTGCGTTGCACAAAAGACAGGATATTCTTAGATTCTCGAGGCACAGGAGGATTGAATCAGCAGAAGCCCGTGCCTGCAATATCTCAGAAAAAGGCATATTTTAGCGATCCATTCCGGGGAGGCGGGAAACCCAGCCTATGAATTGAGACAAACAGCCTTACTTCGAACCCAGGTATTCTGTTGCTGTCATCAGGCAGGACTCATGTTGCGTGCCCAAAGAAATGCAGGCCGGAAAAATAATCGGGTTTGTCTTTTGATTGGTTAGAGTCTTTGCTGACTAGGGCTTATGAGATTAGTTCTGGATTTGCAGGCAGTTCAGGGAGAAAGCAGGCAGCGTGGAATTGGACGCCAAGCTCTGGCTTTGGCCAAGGCTCTGGTGAGAAATCACCGAGGTCACGAAGTGTTGGTAGTAGTCTCCAATCGTTTTCCTCAAGAGATAAGTTGGGTTCGCGAGGAGTTCCGAACCTTATTACCTCCAGATCAGATCATCGTGTTGGATCTGGAAGGGGAAGTAGGTTCCGTAGCTTGGATGGATCAGGAGAGTGAGAGCCACAGGAGGCAGTTGGAACGGAAAAGGGAGGAGCAGCTTATCGCCTTGAAGCCTGATATTGTGCATGTGAGCAGTCTTTTTGAGGGGTTGTCAGACCAGTCCGTCACTTCTCCTGGTTGCTCATCCGCAGCTTATCTTCGCTCGGTCACGTTACATGACCTGATGCCGTTGATTCATCCCAGACATTTTTTTGCAAATCCTATGGAACGGGTGTGGTATGAGGGGAAACTGGCCCATCTAACAAGCTCAGACCTGCTGTTGGCCGTTTCAGAGTCTTCCCGTCGTGAAGCCTTGGAACATTTGAAGGTCAAGCCGGAGCAGGTGGTGACGATATCTTCCGCTGTCGAAGCAAAATTCAGGCGTCGATGCTACCGGGAGGAAGAGAAACAGTATCTCAGAATGCAGTATGGCTTAGACAAGCCTTTCATCATGTTCACGGGGGGAGATAGCCAACAAAAAAATATTGAAAGGTTGATTCAAGCCTATGCGCGACTGCCAATTGCGTTGCGGGAGGAAAGGCGATTGGCTGTCATTTGCAAGATCCAAGGTGAGAGTAAGGTCAGGCTGAGGGATTGGAGCAGGGCTTGTGGGTTGAAGGATGAAGAATTGATTTTTACCGGATATGTTCCCGATGAAGTTTTGATTGCCTGTTATAGTCAATGTGAGTTGTTTGTTTACCCGTCTTGGCATGAAGGTTTTGGCTTCCTGTTCTGGAAGCGATGGCGTGTGGGGCGCCGGTGCTGGGTGCCAACTTCACCAGCATTCCGGAAATCATCAATTGGTCAGAAGCATTGTTTGATCCGCGTAACTTGGAACAAATGCAAGGTGTCATACACCGAGCTTTGGTGGATGAAACATTTAGGGAAGAGTTGGTGGAGCGTGGGCTGACGCGGGCGGGACAATTCAGATGGGAGGATTGCGCGAGCCGGGCTTGGGATGCTTTTGAAACGCTTTTGGAGGGAACTGGAAAAGGATCCTTGTTGGATTCTAAGAAAGGTATTTATTTGGCGGGCAAGGAGATATTGGGTCTTGCTTCCGAGGTCGATGAGGTGGGAGTGGCTTTAATACCTAAGCCGTGGAAGGTGGGAGATGTCTTCAAAGAGGGAGGGCTTCGCAAGCTTGTGCCATATCTTGGACCGGGTTGGTCCTCAATTGAGCCGAGCCGTATTTGGTCGGATGAGTCTGAGGCCGGTCTGACTTTTCAGATTGAGGATGAGGTGGGGACTGGCTGCGTGCTGGAGCTGAACGTCGAGGCCTTTGTGAACTGGAAGCATCCTTGGATTGACGTCAGTTTTTTTCTGAATGAAAATAAAATATCACAACAAGTTTATTATCTATTTTCTACCATCAAAAAGGTGCGGATTCCAATACCAAGGCAGAGCGTGGGAAAACTGCATTCGTTGAGAATCCGGATCAAGAATCCGGTGTCTCCCCGTGAGTTGAAGATATCATCAGATGCCCGCAGGCTGGGCTTGGCGTTGCGCAGCATTGAGGTCATGGAGCAAAAGAGTGAAAATGATCTCCATTTGTGCTGTCACCGACACTTGTTGGGGATGGGTGGGAAAATTTCAAGATGGTGGAGTCAACTTCCTTGGAAGGAATCATGGAGAAGTTCACTGAGAAAGCATGGACGTAAACGTATGTGCATGGGTTCTTTTATTTCCAGGACTTCAGGGGAAAAACGGCGGATCAGTGTGGTGATCAATACTTTGAACCGGGCCGACCTTTTAGAGCAAACGTTGAAAAGTCTAGGCTGGCAAAGGCACCGGAATTTCGAGGTGATTGTGGTGAACGGACCTTCCCGAGACGGGACGACCGAGGTTTTGGAGCGATGGCAGGGGAGGATCAAGGTGGGGGATTGTCCAGAGGCTAATTTGTCCATGTCGCGAAACATAGGAATCTGTATGGCGGCGGGTGAGGTCGTGGCGTTTCTGGATGATGATGCGGTTCCTGAACCTGAGCAAGGAGATGCCCTTCACCAGATCAGAAGAGTACTTTTACCTTCGTCTTGTTGAGTTTATCCGG
>JAAUTS010000062.1 GCA_012031345.1 Blastochloris sp.
CTGGGCAGTTCCCTCACCAATCAAGGCTTGCCCAGAGTGCGGGCCGACCATTTTCAACTCGTGTCTGAAGCCCTGCAACAACTGTTCCGGGCAGGCTATCAACGCATCGGGCTTATAGTGGATGCCGGCCTGGATGAACGCAGCGGACGTCGTCTGACCGGTGCTTTTTTGGCCGCCCCGCAGCGTCGTTCCCCCCGATCCCTGAACGCCTCCATCCTGCGTTGTCGCCAGGATCGCCCCCGCTGCCCCGCCACCTGGCTGCGACGCCAAGGCCTGGACGCCGTGGTGGTGGATCAAAGCTCGCGCCTGAGCGAACTCCGCGCGTTGGGACTACGCATCCCGCATGATCTGGGTCTGGCCTCCCTGGCTGTGGAACACTCAGACCGCGACACCAGCGGCATGACCCAAAACGTCCAAGCCATGGCTCAGGCCGCCCTGAGCCTGCTCTCTACCCTCCTCAACCAACATCAACTTGGCCCCACCCCACATCCCCCCGAACTTCACCTCCCCGGCCTCTGGAACCCAGGCCACACCATACTCCAGACACCTAACAACCGACCGTCTGGAAGCGGTCATTGGCGATCTCACCTACTCCTACCACCTTCTCCATGAGGAGGTGCCCAATCAAAACAGCGCTGCCACGGATTGGTGGATCTCCTCCATCAACTCAAGGGTGCCGTGGCGGTCGGCCCAGGCTCGAATGTAGGTAAAGTCCAGGCGGTGTCCCTGCACCGCCATAACATCCCGCGCGTCATCGTAATCCTTGCCCCGTCTTCCACCCCGGGCCCAGCGCAGCTTTTGCACAATCACGTCCTCCGCCGTTGGTATGAAGCATTCCCTGTCCAAGATCTTGACTGCCACGCGGCGTTGGAAACGTTCACAGTCATGGGGATCGTCCGACAAATAAAAAAGTTCTATTTTGAACGCACTGCCTTCCACCGTAAGGATCTGCCGCGTGGTTCCCGTCACCGTTTCAAAAGTAACCTGCGGGTCCAGGGATATGCCCTGGGGCAAATGTTCAAAAAAAGAGCGCACCAAGTCGCCGTCCGCTTCCATAACAATATCCGCATCCTTGGTAGAACGGGCAAAGGCGTAGTAGTTGCGCGAAAGTGAGCCGACCATCATGAACGCAATCCGCGCCTCATGCAGCGCCCCGATCACCCGGACCGTGGCTTCCTCCCCCGTCATGGACGGTGCCTTTCGGACAAAAGTGCCGCCAGCTTCAAGCGGCGCTGGAATTCCGCCTCGGCCCGTTCCGGCCCCACCTGATCTTCCGCTCCCCTGCGCACGACGCGGCAGGCCATCTCAAACAAGCGCGGCCCGTCCCACATCCGCTCCAGTGGATCGGTCGCGCGGGCGCGTAGCACCCGGCGGCGATAAATCTCGTCAACCTGTTGGGCGATGGGTTCCATAAATAGTGGAATAAATTACAGCATCACCCGAAAGTGATGCAAGACTAGGGAATGGAAGCGCGGCAGGCTTTCAGCCCCATCCCACGCATGAGTTCGATGTCTTCCTAGTAACTATGATCATGACCCGTCGAGACGTCGGCGTTTTGGTCGAGATGGATGCGACCTGGGGTGTGGGCGTAGGTGTCCCTTAGGAAATCTGCGGGAAAGGCTGAACCGAGAAAATCTGGACTATTCATAATTAAATGTGAGTGAATCCACGTTGGCCAAGGCGTTACTTTCTGTCGAGGCGGCTTTGTGGACGCGCAGGCCGATGCTGTGTTTTCCAGCGGTAGGAATGGGAGTCTTCATTTCTACGGTTTGCCATTTTTCCCAACCGCCAGTTTCCGCGAGGGTGAAACGACCCAGGCTGGTGCCTCCGGTCATGACGGGCTCGCCCTTGTCGTTTTTCTCAACGACCGGGTTGAGGATGACTTCAAGTTCAGCACCCCCACGGCCCGTGTCGCAGGCATAGCGCAGGGTGGCTTTGGTGAAGGGCTTGAGCCGTCCCATCTCACGGTTTTCATAAATGGCCCAGCCAGTGGGGTGGAGGTCACCGGCGAACCAGCCTTTGGAGGAGAAGTTGTCTTTCTTACGTTGATCCGCCTTGGCCAGTTTGATGATGATTTCTCCGGGCGGATCACGCGGAATGGTGACGTCCAGGAGCGCGGGGAGGGAGCGGTTACCCGCGGCGTCTAGCGCGACCACCTGATATTGATAGGCGGCACCCGGCGTGACCCGTTCATCCGTGAGGGTGAGCGCGGTGAGCTTTTCCGTGATCTCCAGCTTGCCATCCAACAGACGCAACACTTCGTATCCGGTGACGCCGATATCATCCTTGGCCGCTTTCCAGGCCAGCGTGGCACCGAGGTCGATGACGCGCTCCGTTCTGAAATCGGTCGGGGTGGTGGGCGGCGTGGTGTCGCCCGTGGTGCGGGCGGTGACGGTGACGGGCGGGGATTTGCGGTTGAAGCCGTCATAGGCCAGCACTTCGTAGGTATGTTCCGTCTCGGGTGCAAGCCCGGTCTCCTGCCAAAGACCCGGTTTGACATAGGCGACAGTGGTGTTGTTTTTGCGAATTTCCATGCCCACCACGGAGGCCGCGATGGCGGGATCCGCTTCAAGTTTGAGGGAGATACGGTTGGAAGCGGTCTCGGCCACTGCAGCCTTGGGCGCTGTGGGGGCGGCTCCGGCGGGCACGAGTTGCAAATCAGAGCGGAGGAAGGGAATCATGCTCGCCATGTGCCGGCGTTTCAGCGCGTCCATGGAGAGGGTGCGGGTTTCACTGCCGCGCACTTCGTGCAACAGTTCGCGTGTGGCCCAGTCACGGGTCCAGGCATACTCACCCGCTCCGACCACACTGAAGGTGGCGTCCTGCACAAAAAAAGCACCCCGGTCCGCTCCGCTTTTGACGCAAGTGTACAGGTGGGCGCCGATCACCTCGGTGACGCCCTTGTTTTTGGTTTCGAGGATGGGACCCCGCGCTTCGGTTTTGAGCCCAAGGATCCAGATCTGGCCCCCATCATTGACCAGCTTCATTTCCGCGCCCTCCAGATTCATCTGGCGGGCATAAACCCGACTGCCGGGAGCCACATACCATTCGTTGCCAACAATATCTTCGGCGAAAAGGCGACCTTTACCTTCATGCCGGAGATGGTTGGTTCCGGTGAAGCTGCTAAGAATCAGATCCCGATTGGCCCGGTGCACAAAGGTGGGGGAACTCATCTGTTGTCCGAGCCCAAAGGCCATCTGTTGGATCACGACCGCGGGTGCGTCGCCGTTCTCGAAGATGAAGACGGGCTTGTCGTTGGGCCAACCCTTTTTCAGGTTGAGCGTGGCGTCCAGACCGATCAAACGGCTGACCTTGCCGCGGATGATGATCGAATCCTCAAGAACATAACTGCCCTCCCAGCCCGGGGTTGTTGGCCCGCTTATCACGGGGAGCCTCCCTAGCATGCGGAAAGTAGATCGTTTTAGCTCCACTATCAATCGCCGCCTGAATGGCGGCAGCGTCATCCTTGCCATCGCCCGGAAGCGCTCCGAACTTGGCCGCATTCACCCATTTTTCCACGGGTTCCCAAGGGACATCCGGGGTATCTTCGATGGGTAGATTGAGACTTTTCAATTCTCCCGGAAAAAGACTGACAGGCGCATCCGAACACCATTCTACAATCGTTCCTATAGGCAGGCTCCCCTGCACACTGTCTTTAAGCGCCGACCCGTAACCTGCCGTTTGGACATTACGCGCAAAGAGCACGGCATTGGCATGGCGGTTTTCGATGGCGGCCTGCTCCGGGGCTCCTCCCCGCAACTCGCTGTCGATCAAGGTGAAAATGGCGTTGCGCCCGGCATTGACCACGGCAGGCACCGTGTTGTCGCTCTTGACCCGACGGGCGAAGACCATGTTGCTTTCATTATCAATGCCGGCCACGTGCTGGCCACGCAGGGTGATGTTTTCCAGCGTGACGGAGTTGAGATCCTGGCGCACTCGGACCCCGACATCAAAGCCGATCACGGTAAGATCCTTGACCAAGAGCGGGCCGACTTCCGACTCGGTAAGATCCAGCCCCGAGACGCCTGCGGCTTTGCCATCAGCACCCGCACGGATGGTCACACTGCGGAGCGCGCCCGTGTTGTTGGCACAGAAATTGATGCCGACCGCGCCGGGGTTGCCCTGGCCGACATCGACTGTAAACGAACGGAAGCCGTTCTGGAAGCGCTGGGCGGGTGCCCCGCCCGTGTGGAACATGGGGCGCGGCTTGGTGGGATCCTGGAAGGCTGGATTGTTGTCGCTGAGTTTGACAATGGCTCCCTGCTCGCTTTCCCCCTGGAGGACGTTGCGGTTTTTCGCCCCGCGCCAGTTGATCGTTTTACTGACCAGATAAGTTCCGTTGGGAAGAAAAATCACGGAACCACTTCCCGAATTTTTGGCAAAGGCCTCTTGGATGGCGTCGCTATCATCGGTCACCCCATCGCCTTTCGCGCCGTAGTCTTTGACATTGATCACCCCGCTATCAGCGGGCACCGCTCCATTATGAGTGAAGGCGTGAAGATCAAGGCACAGGGCCATGAAAATCAACAGAATGGCAGGGAATCGATCAATGGAGGGGATGATCATAGGAATGTTAGGTCGAAAAGCTTCCTCACACAGAGAGCTATATAACACACTTCCCCGCGAACTGGCGGAAGCAACAACCGGGGACTGAGGAGGCATTTTCACGTTGGACCAATTACCCATATCCATTACCTTGGCACAAGCAGCCTATCATGTTACAAGTAACAGGCGTGGGATACTCTTCATTCCAACACCTCGAGATTGACATTCGAGCATTTGACTACCGCTGCTGGGCGGAGACCCACCCACTGGACGCGGTGGTGAATCAAAGCTCGCACCTGATTGAACTCCTCGCTTTGGGGCTGAACATCTCCCGTGACCCGGGCTAGACTGCCCAGCCTCTGGGACCCAGACCACACCCTCATCCATGAACCCAATCGTCCATTGTCCATTTTCGATAAATACCCTCTGTTACAATCAACATCATTCCAAACTCGCCAAAGCTCCCCTAAACATCGAACCTGATATCTTTCATGATCCCTGACCCCCACGCACAGCGCATTGATTTTGAACCCTGGCTCCGTCACCAAGCCGACGCTTCCCAACGCGAACGTCAACAAGCCTGGCATCTCGCCCTGGCCAAGGACCGTGACCTGCACCTGGGTCAGGATGCCTTCGTCTCCTCCTTGGCCATGATCTCCGCCCACACCCTGCACCTCGGAGATCAAAGCTACATCGCCGCCCACTGCCACGTCACCGAAACCCTTCGCATGGGAGCGGACTGCACCCTCAACACCCACTGCATCAGCCGTGGGCAGGTCATCATCGGACACAGCGTCCGCATCGGCAGTCACACCCGACTCCTCGGCTTCAACCACGGCTTTGACAACCTCGAAATCCCCCTCTGGAAACAACCCCATTTTTCCAAGGGAATTGTCATCGGGGACGACGTGTGGATCGGGGCGGGCGTGATCATTGTGGACGGCGTTCGCATCGGTTCCCACGCCATCCTGGCCGCAGGTGCCGTCGTGACCAAGGACGTGCCCGACTTCGCCTGGTCGGGGGCAACCCCGCCCGCCTCATCCGCGACCGTCGCTTAGGCAAACCCGTCCGACTTCACCTGGAGCAGGAACTGGAGCTGTTTTCCGCGCGAGTTCAAGAGGAATGGCCAGAGGTTTTGGCGGACAAAATCCATCCGCTCCCCACAGGCACTCACGCTTTCCTGGATCAACCCGAAGCCCAGCTCACGCTGCGCCCCTCCTGCGATGCCATTGAAATCGCCGCCATGTTTTCCTCCCTCCCGCCGCAGATCCCCCCGGAGACCCTGCGCGATTTTTTACTCGAGTGTCAAGATGCACAAACCGGACATTTCCTGGAGCCGGCTCCTACGGAGGCCGACACGAAGCCGGGGGAATTGGGACTGCACCAAGCCATGGAAGGCTCCTTGGGTTATGCCTTCCTCAGCGTCGGCCATGCCCTGCAACTCCTCGAAGCCCAACCCCGTCATGCCTTTCATGTTCTGAAGCTAGCCAGCCCTGAAGCACTGCACTCCGTCCTGGATCAGGATCTGGACTGGCAAGGGAGCGGCTGGGGCTCGGGAGCCTGGGTGGATCACTTCGCCACCGCTCTGGCCTGGCAACACCACTGGTTTGAACCTGTGCCTGACCCGCAACCGCTTTTTGATTGGCTCAACCAACACGCCAACCCCGAGACCGGACTCTGGTCACCTCCGGATGCCCAGCAGGACTGGCTGCTTGCCGTCAATGGCTTCTATCGGCTGACCCGAGGCAGCTATGCCCAGTGGGGCCGGCCTCTCCCTTATCCTGAAAAAACCATCAACAGCGTCCTGACCCATGCCTGGGATACCCGTCACTTCGGACCTCATCAGGGAAATGCCTGCAACGTGCTCGATGTCATCCACCCCCTCTGGCTCTGCGCCCGCCAAACCTCACATCGCCGGGCGGAAGCCGAAGCCTGGGCCCGCACTCAACTGCCACGCGCTCTGCGATCCTGGCAGGCCCGACGCGGCTTCTCCTTCACACTCGAACCGGGTCATGACGCCCGCTCCCAACCCGGCCTGCAAGGCACCGAAATGTGGCTCAGCATCATCTATCTGTTGGCGGATTACCTCGGACTGTCCTCCGCCCTCAGCTTCCAACCACGCGGCGTGCATCGTTTGCAGGCACTGGACAAGCAGGAGGTCCAACCACACCCACAGATCCATGCCCAAGGATAATCCAAGCTTCGAGCGCCCCCATCCGAATTCACACGACATCCCCCGTTCAACCCTGACTGAACCCACTTCGTAAAACACAAATCTAACATTTGTATTTTAAGGCAAGACTTTGACTGAAAAATCTGCTAAAGTTTCAAATAATTCAATAAACTCCATGAAAACCTCTCCTCCATCCTCCCCAGCCAAAGAACCCAAACGCCACATCTTCGGCATGGGCCTGGGCGTTTCCATTCTCTTTCACGCCGCTCTGCTCGCCTTGATCGGTGGCGTTGTCATTATTCAACAAAATATCCCTCAAACCCCCTTCAGCCGCATCGAAGGTTATACCGGGCAAGACTCCACCAAGCTGGATGTGATTGATGAAATTTCCGAGGAACTCAGCGATCCCAGCGCCACTGATTTACCCAACGACACCCTGGAAATGCCCGACCCCATGGGTGGCTCCAATTCACTCACCGACGCCTCCCTGCCCGAGCTGGTTTCCGTGGCCGAATCCAGCAACTTCCTCATGCCCAGTGTCACTGGCCCCAGCTTGAACATCGGACTGCCCGGCGGCACAGGCAAAGGCCCGGGAACCGGCCCAGGCACGGGCACGGGGACCGGAGGAAAATCCGGCCCCCGAGTGGCGAACATTTTTGGCGGAATGGAAAAGCGTAGCGATGCCCTGGAAGGCTTTTTCTACGACTTCAAGGTCCATGCGGATGGAACCCCGACAGGATTGAAGGCAGGCAGGGAAGACACGCCAGCCTACCAAGCCATTTTGAGTAAAATCATGAAACAGAAAACACGTGATTTTTCCATTTATTCCCAATACAACAAAGCACCTAACCGTCTTTACCGGAACATGTTCATCACTCCAGGTATGGGAAGCACCGAAGCCCCCAAAGCTTTCGGCGTCGAAGCGCAGGGCGGCGTCTGGCTGGTCTATTACTCCGGTTACATCAGCCCACCGGAATCAGGCAGATACAAGTTTTCCGCCGCAGCCGATAACATGGTCTCGCTTTATCTGGACGGTGAGGTCGCCGCCTTTGGCAGCACTTGGGGCAGCGGAATCATCGAAGGGGTCGATCGCTATAGATCCAAAGACGGCTGGATCCAACTCAACCAGGACAAGTCCTACTTTGCCGAAGTCTTTATCGCTGATGACGGAGGGAGCATGAATTCCAGAATTTTGGTGGAAAAAGATAAAACGGAGGGGACTCACATCTTCCAAGTAGGCCCCACCCCCGAGGGGCTGGAAGATGTTTTGAAAGAAACAGGTTATAACTTTGGAACATTGATCTTTAAAACCACAGCACCCAAATAATCCGACCAAACTCCTGACCCCACCTTTCACCAAACTCTTATGAATCACCCCACCTCACCCCAGAACAATCAATTCAAAGAACCCAAACGCCACATTTTCGGCATGGGCCTGAGCCTATCCATTCTGATTCATGCCGCTCTGCTGGCCATGATCGGTGGCGTTGTCATTATTCAACAAAATATCCCTCAAACCCCCTTCAGCCGCATCGAAGGTTATACCGGGCAAGACTCCACCAAACTGGATGTGATTGATGAAATCTCCGAGGAACTCAGCGATCCCAGTGCCAGTGATTTACCCAACGACACTCTGGAAATGCCTGAACCCATGGGTGGATCCAATTCACTTACAGACGCCTCCCTGCCCGAACTGGTCTCCGTGGCCGAATCCAGCAACTTCCTCTTACCCAGTGTCACCGTCCCCAGCTTGAACATCGGACTGACCGGCGGCACAGGGACGGGAACGGGGACCAGCTCAGCCACGGGCACGGGAGGTCCCAGCCTGCCTAAAGGTTTGGCCACCATTTTCGGAAAATCCGATGCCAGCGACACCAGCCTCCGCGGAGTCCTTTACGATTTTAAGCGCGATGACAAGGGCAAGGAACAAAAGGTCCAATATTATGATCTTCTGCGGGAATTTTTAAAGAAAGACTGGTCCCCCAATGTTCTTAAAGACACCTATGAAGTCCCCAACCGACTCTACGCCAACCAAATCCTCATGCCCCGCATGGAGGCCGATGCCGCGCCGGAATCTTTCCAGGTTGCTGACCAAATGAAACCCAGCCAATGGATGGTTCACTATCAAGGCAGCATTCAAGCTCCCAAAACCGGACGCTACCGTTTTTTGGGCTTGGCCGATGACGTTCTGGGGGTGGCCATCAACGGAAAAACCGTCCTACTGACTGGCGCAAAAAAAGCGTTCATCACTGAGTTCATGGAGCTCGATACTGTCGCTTATGGTGCTGGCCATGAACGCGTCGAGGGCGGCACCTGGATTGACCTGGATGAAACCACCCCGGTCCGTGTTGATATTCTGGTCGGAGAAGTTCCCGGTGGAACTTTTTTAGCTTGGCTGATGTGGGAACGTGAAGGCATGAGACTGGAAAAAAATGCCAAGGGCGTGCCCATTTATCCCCTCTTCCAAATGGAGCAGGAAAAAGAATTGCCCAAAGGCTACTCTGCCCCCTACGACCTCTCCCGCGAAGTCTGGTCCGTCCGAAAATAATTACCAGAACCCCTTTCACCTTTCACCTTTCACCTTTCACCTTTCACCTTTCACCCCATCCCCCTTCTGCTCCCCATTTTTATGAAGCGCAGACCTTGACACTCTGTCGTATGCTTAAGTCATGCCTTTGCGCTCTTTGGTCGTAGATTTTAACTCCTTCTTCGCCTCCGTCGAACAACAGGAAGATCCCCGCCTGCGCGGCAAACCCGTCGGCGTCGTCCCTCTCATGAGCGACTCCACCTGCTGCATCGCCGCCAGCTACGAAGCCAAACATTTCGGAGTCAAAACCGGCACCAATGTCGGCGAAGCCAAAAAAATGTGTCCCGGCCTTCATCTCATCGAGGCCCGTCATGCCAAGTATGTCAAATATCACCACGCTCTGGTCGAAGCCGTGGAATCCTGCCTCCACGTGGATCGCGTCATGTCCATTGATGAAATGGCTTGCGAGCTTCCCACTAACCTCCGCGCCACGGAGCAAACCCTCTCCCTGGCCCGCCGCATCAAACAAACCATCTCCCAAAAGGTCGGGGCCCAACTCCGCTGCTCCATCGGCATCGCCCCGAATGTCTTCCTGGCCAAAACCGCCTCCGACATGCAAAAACCCGACGGCCTCGTCGTGCTCCAGTCCGAGGATCTCCCCCACCGCCTCCACACCCTCGAATTGCGTGACCTCTGCGGCATCGGACACAACATGGAAGAACGCCTGCACCGCCACGGCATCTTCACCGTCAAAGCCCTATGCCAGGCCGATAAGGAACTCCTGCACAAGGTCTGGGGCGGCATCGAGGGGGAACGCATGTATGATCGCCTGCGCGGCGAGGAAGTCTGGCAACCTGCCACCAACAAAACCACCATCGGCCACTCCCACGTCCTGCCTCCGGCCAAACGCAACGACGCCTCTGCCCTGGCCATTCTGGATCGACTCCTGCAAAAAGCACTCACCCGTCTGCGTAAGTCAGGACATCTTTGCGCCGGACTCCATCTCTCCCTCAAATACACTGACAAAGCCCGTTGGGCTCACGACATCACCTTTCAGGAAACCCAGGACACCTTGGAATGTCTCCGCCTCCTCCAACAGCTCTGGAAACAGCGCCCTCAACGTGACCAACCCCTCCTCGCCGTTGGCGTCACCCTCTTTAATCTCATCGCGGAAACCAACCACACTCTGCCCCTTTTCCCCAAATCAGCCACCCGCCAAAAACTCAACCGCGTCATGGACCAAATCAACGAAAAATTCGGGAAGGACAGCCTCTACTACGGCGGAGCCATCGAAGCTCTCCAGGACGCACCCATGCGTATCGCCTTCACCCACATCCCGGATCTCGATCTGGAGGCTGACCCGGACTGACTTTCCTGACAACTTTGCATTGCATTTCCCCTGCCCTGCCCAAGGCTCATCCTTATGGATTCCAAACTGGCCGATCTTCAGGCCCCCACCCTCAAGGGATATATCTGGGAACAACACCAACATCTCTGGCACTACAGCTTCTGGCGCTTCATCAGCATTCTCGTCATCACCCCCTTTCCCATCATCACTCAGAAAATCGTTGATGACGCCATCCCCGATCAGGATTTGTTCAAACTCTGGGCCTTCACCATCCTGTCCCTGGCCCTGCTCGCCATTCACTTCCTGTCCATGCGCTTCGCCGTGGAGTCCCTCTCTCATCAAACCCAGATCATCTTCCGCAATCTGCGCGCCCGCATCTTTCACAAGCTCAACTTCATGCACTTCGGCTTCCTCGACAGCACCCAAACCGGAAAACTTCTCTCCAAATACGCCTTCGACACCAACAACATCGAGGCAACCCTCATCCCCGTCATCACCAACGTCATCCCGGAATTGCTTCGCTCCGCCCTGCTCATTTTTTCCCTCATGTTCATCAACCCCTGGCTCGTTCTCATCGTCCTCATCGGCATCCCCGTCTTCACCTGTGCCCGCCTGACCAATTTTCAAAAAATCGAGGAAAGCAACCATGAAGTCCGCTTGGCCCGTGAAAAAATGACCGGCCAGGCCAGCGAATTCATCTCCGCCATCAAACTCGTCCGCGGCTTCGGCCAGGAGGATGAAGCCCACCGACAAATGGGCAAAATCAGTGAAGATTACAGCGAGGTCCGCATCCTCCAAACCAAACTCAACCAAAGCCTCGGCTACCTTCTCTTCACCGTGGTGACTGGCATCACCATCCTGGCCGTCACCTTCTGCGGCTGGCTCGTCATCCGCGACATGATGAGCATCGGTTCCATGGTCGCCCTCGTCGGTGCCCTGCCCATCTGCCTCGCACCCGTCGGTATGATCACCCAGTTCAGCCTGCAATACCTTCAAGGTGCCGAAAGCTATCGCAGCCTCAAAGAACTGCTCGACTCCAGCTATGTCGAAAAATGGAAAGGCACCCGGATGCCCCAACCCCTGCGGGGCGGCATCGAATTCCAGGACGTCTCTTTCGCCTACGAAGGCAAAGAACACGCCGTCCAACGCTTCTCCACCCAAATCCGTCCGGGAGAACATGTGGCTCTGGTCGGTGCCAGCGGCTCCGGAAAAAGCACCCTCGTCGGTCTCATGCTCGGATTCTACGCCCCCAACTCCGGCGAAATTCTCGTGGACGGCATCCCCCAACATGACCTCTCCATGCGCGAATTCCGCCAATCCTGCTCCATCGTCATGCAGGACAACATCCTGCTCTCCGGCACCCTGGCCGATAACATCCGCTTCGGTAAAGGCAGCGCCACCCTGGCGGAAGTCCGGGAGGTCGCCCGCTTGGCTAATGCACTCGAATTCATCGAAGCCCTGCCCAGAGGCTTCGAAACCCGTGTCGGCGAACGCGGTGCCACCCTCTCCGGGGGACAACGCCAACGCATCGCCATCGCCCGCGCCCTTCTGCGCGATCCCAAGGTTCTCATCCTTGACGAAGCCACCAGTGCTTGGATTACGAAAGTGAACGCGCCGTGCAGGAAGCCATCACCTACCTGGCTCAGGGCCGCACCACCCTCACCATCGCACACCGTCTCAGCACCATCCGTCACGTGGACCGCATCATCGTCATGAATAAGGGCCGCATCGACAGCCAAGCACTTGGGAGGAACTGGCCTCACGGGAAGGCATCTTCAAAACCCTGCTCGGCTCTCAAGGTTGATCTCCCCAACCAAATCAAGAGACGGAAAACACCCTCCCTCTCAAAACTGAAGCCTGCACGCAGGGTTTAAGATTTCAGATGCTTCCACCAAACGATTGAGATGGAATGCTCAGGAGGAAGGTCTCCCAAACTCACCGGATTCCCCGTCCACTTCCGGTATGGAGTCCAACAACTCGCTGTCCTCAAAATGATCCGCGCTCAGGGGTTCCGAAATCACATGCTCCGCGTTGAACCATTTCCCCAAATCCACCAACTTGCAACGCTCCGAACAAAACGGCCCAAACCGATCCTCAAACCACGCCCCCCTCCTCCGACACGTTGGACAAACCACTTTCATCACCAAACTGTAACATAAACCCGCCTGTTTTATCCAAAATAATTGGCACAACAGACCTATCTACTTGACCTCCGTCCCCGCCCCAAGCACTCTCAGGGCAGAAAGGTTAGGCTGTCCTTATGAGTTGGTATTACGCATCCGGTCAACAACAATACGGTCCTTTCACTGAAGAGGAGTGGCAGCAAAAGCTGGCCCAAGGCTTGATCCAATCCGACACTTTGGTCTGGCAGGACGGCATGACAGATTGGAAGCCCTTCTCCTCACTCTCTAACGCCAACGCAGGCTCTCCTCCTCCGGACAGCATCCTCTGTCTTTGCGGTCAATACGTTCCCAAAGCCACAACCGTGCAAATCGGGGAACAGTGGGTTTGTCCCTCCTGTAAAGATACGGCCATCCAACGCCTGAAAGAGGGGGTCTCCAACGGTTCCCAACTTCGTTACGCCGGATTCTGGATTCGTTTCGCCGCCAAATTCATTGACAGTATCATTTTGGGCGTGGTCAACATCTTCATCCAATTCATCTTTATCATACTTCCCGGCATGTTAGGCATGGCCACCACATCCATATCTGATTCCTCCAACCTGAATCCTCTGGGCATCGTATTGTTGATTATATCCTTCGTTCTCCAGATTAGCAGCAGCATCGCGTATCATGTTTACTTTGTCGGCAAAAAAGCCGCCACCCCCGGCAAGATGTTGTGCCGTCTCAAAATCATCCGACCCGACTCCCAACCTTTGACTTATGGTCGCGCTACAGGTCGTTTCTTCGCCGAAATCGTCTCCGGCATCACCTGTTACATTGGTTATATCATGGCGGCCTTTGACGAGGAAAAGCGCAGTCTGCACGACCGGATCGCAGACACTCGGGTCATTCAAATCTGAGGTGTTCCGCTCTGCTGCTGAATCAGCTTCCGAGGGCTTGCCATGACCACAGGTCTTTTAACATCTTCGGACCCCTCATTCGCACATTGCCCCAAATGTCGAACACCTCTTCCCGTCACCCAACTCTTGGGCTCTGACTCCTCCCCAGGAATGGAAGCTCTTCCCCAGTGCCTGCCTTGCTCCAACTGCCAAACCCCTTCCTACACCCTCGGCTTTCCCGCATCCCGCCCCTCCGTCAGGCGCAGTCATACTCCCGAGCCTGTGCAAGACGAGGGGGAAAGCACCTGCCTCTATCATAACCACTACAAAGCCTCCGCCATCTGTGTGTCCTGTGGAGCCTTTGTCTGTCAACTCTGTGAAATCCATCTGCATGAGGAGCCCATCTGCCCAGCATGCCTCCGACGCCAGACGCAAAGTGGAAAAAATACCCTGCTGAAAACCAAGCATTACCGCTGGGATTGCATTGCTCTGGGCTTGGCCGTTTTCACCCCCATCACCATTGCCTTCTGGTTCTTGAGTCTTTTTACCGCTCCGCTGGCCCTTTTCCTGGTTTTCCGACACTGGAAGGATGGAGCCCACCTTCATCCTCCCTCCAAAGTTCGCTTCCTCTGTGCCGCCCTGGCCGCCCTGGTCCAAGTCCTTGCCTGGCTCACCCTCCTCGTGTTTCTCATCAACCAATTCAGTAAACTTCCCTCCAGCGAATGAAGCCAACCTTTCCCCGACAATTGCGGCCAAGTCGTCTGCCTTCGTTTTCGCTGATGCGATTTGAATCCATCTGGCTGGAAAAAGATCATCTGATTCTGTGTCAAAGCTACGGGGTGTTTCTCCCTTTTATGGAGGAATATCGTCGCTTCTTTTTTCGCGACATCCAAGCCATTCAAGTTTCCATCACCCAACGGCACGCCCTCATCAGCACCATTTTTCTGATCGGCTTCCTCGTCTCCTCCCTGATTCTGGCCCTCCTGCTTTTGTTTGCTCCTGCGGAAAGCCTGCCCTTCACCATTTTCTCTCTGATTCTCTGCCTGCTCTTTCTGCTCGGCCTGCTTATTCATCATCTTAAGGGAAAAACTTGTCGTGTTACTTTGACCACTGCCGTTCAAACACTCTCCATCCCCTCCCTTTCCCGTCTCTCTCAAGCGGAATACTTCCTCAAAAATATCCTTCCAAAAATTGAAGAGCACCAACAACAGCTCAGCTCACTTCCTCCCCTCGTTTCCGCCCCCCCTGCCGCTCAAATCTCCACCCCTCCTCTTCTCCATACCCGGACGACCTCCGGGCCCGGCACACTTCCCCCACCATTGTCTCGAAGCTCCATGACCTGGCAATGGATGACCGGGATCCTCCTGCTTTTTCTGGCCGCACTTTCTCTGTTGGATTACACGCTTGTTGAAATCTGGCCCAGTGCCCTCCTCATTCTTTTCTTCGGCGCTTATATCATCATCGCCGTCACTGCCCTGGTGCAAATACGCTCACAATCCTCCTCCCCAGCCCTGCACTTTATCGGTTGGGTTGCCGCCGGCCTGATCCTGCCCGTTTGCGGGCTGGGCTACATAACCCTGATCGTGCTGACCCTGCAATCCCCTGCTGAATCCCATGATTCGTGGAAACTTTTTCAACGATACGCCGCGCAAGGTCCTGGACCAGGCATCTACCATCTCATCAGCACTCTCCTCTTATCACTCTCCTTTGTCTCTGTTGGCATCCTTCACTTGTGGATTACCGTGCGGGAAAGCCTTCGTCTGCGGCGCGACCTGGCTCCCACCACCGCCCCCCTCCCATGACTACTCTGCTGCGTCAAAATTGTCTGAATCATCCCTCACGTGAAGCCTCCGCACGCTGCATCGGGTGCCATGTCTTCTTTTGCCGTGAATGCGTCTCGGAACATCAGGGAGTCATGATCTGCGCCCCCTGCCTCGCTCAACAGTCCAGCCCTACCCCTCGTTTGCAGCAGTCCTGGCTGCCCTCCCTTCTGGGTTGGCTCACTGCGTTGCTCTCCCTTCTTTTTCTCTGGTTGATTGCTTTCAGTCTGGGTCGTTTTCTCGGGACCCTGCCCCACTCCTTCCAGGAACAACTGCCGCCATGAAGACCAAGCCCACCCAATCAGGCTCCTTGGAACTCATGGAGACGGCCTTCACTCTGATTCGCTCCGCTCCCGCCCGCTCCTGGTCTCTCTATGCTTCTGGCACAGCCCCGTTCCTCTTTTTGCTTCTTTTTTTCTGCACAGACATGGCCTACAACACCTTCGCCTCCCGCCACGTCGCCCCCCTGGCTCTGCTCTTGGTCTTGGCCTTTGCCCTGATGAAAACCAGCCACGCTTTTTTTGCCCGCGATCTCCTCTCTCAACTCTCCCTTCAAAGTTCACCCTCCATCAGCCTCAGAGCCTTTCTCATCGAATTCCGCTGCCAACTCAGTGTTCAAGCCTTCTTTTTCCTGGCACTCCCGCTCAGCCTCATCATTGTCCTCCCCTTCGGTTGGCTTCTCGCCTTCATGGAACACTACTCCCTGGCCGACAAATCTTCCCGACCTCACACAACCCTTCTTGGCCATTGCCTCAAGCTCGCCCAGGAACAACCTCGGGAGAACCACCTCATCATCTGGCTCACCAGTCCGGTTCTTTTTTGTCTGAGCATGACCGCCTCCCTCTTCTCTTTCTACCTGACCCTTCGCATCAATCCCGCTTTACAGGCTGATCCCGAGCTCACCTTCTTTATCATGTCCTTCTTTCTCAGTGCAGCCTGTCTTATTCTTTCCCCGGTCTGCGCCATGGTGGCCTGCAACCTGACTCTTCTCATCATTACCCTGCCCTCCCTCCTGGCCAGTCTTTTCGGCCAGGACACCCTTTTCAATCTCAGCAGCCATCACATCGCCAGTCCCACTTTTTTACTCGGACTCACCGTTCTGGTTTATCTCATAGTAAAACCCCTCAACATGGCTGTTTATGTTCTGCGCCATTTTCTCAGTTCCTCCCGCCTTACGGTGATGATCTTAAAGCTTCCATCAGCCGCCATTTCCCGCAAAGCATCACCCCGCTTTCTCCACCTGTCACTCATTCCAAACTCACGCCCGTTCTTTTGATGGCTCTGAGCTTTCTTTTGCTTCCGGTTTCCTCCTCACTCCATGCCCAAGCCCCCCCTCCCC
>JAAUTS010000227.1 GCA_012031345.1 Blastochloris sp.
TTCATATCATCCACATTTGTGGCTCGGCTTCCTTCGGGACGCAACCCACGTTTATGTCCAGCCTCCACCCCCTTCCTCTTCCCTCTTTTAACTCGCTCTGCCTCTATCATGCAGCCATCATGACTCGATAAGAAAAAATGACTGAGACACCAAAATATCTTGAGAGCAACCAGTTGGTCACGGATTTTTATGGTTATTGGCCATCATTCCATGATGCCGAGGTTCACTCCATCTCAATCAACCGTGATGCAATCTTATTTGAAGACGTTTCAGATGTTATCCTTGAGCTGGTTGTTCATTGCTTCCAGATGACTCAAACCGTGAAGGAAGATGGATATTTTGAGTTAGTTAAACACTCTTTCGTTCACTTTGAGTTCAAAGAAGTAGACGACGTAGCTCTCGCCCACTTCAACCATCAAAACGCCATTTATGAACTCGGTTTCTCAGGCAACCAGGAAGGACGTTTCAAGGTATCCATTGATGGGGCGCACGGACTAGATGGCTCTTTTACAGCTGGGAAAGGCAGAGTCATTTCTATCACACCCTGCGATGAAGAAGGAAGAATCGAACCAGTCGATTCACCCAAGGGCTTTCAGCCTCTGGTTGATCGAGGACGGTTGAGCATAAAACATGAAAGCCACCGGATATTATGCGCAAAAATTTTCTGTGATTCTTGCGTCGGAGAGCCCTATGCTGGCCAAGTTTCTGTTGACTCCGCCTAGCGACAAAATCGGCTGGCATGAGATATTTGAGATGTCGCGTCCCGGACATCAAGGTCAGTCGCTCATTGTCGTAGATCGCGACGATACTATTGAAATTGCATGGCGAGGCTTACCGACGCGTGGGCCTGCAGAGTTTCACTGGATTGCGAATAAAAATGAAGATGAAGAGCTTGTCCGGTCTGCCGTCTCAGCTTTGATTTCGATCATTGAGGGTCGCACGACCGCCATAATTCGGCGTTATCGTTTTCTTTGGTTCAAGCCTTGGTATTTAGCCTGGTTTCGGCAGCCGGGACAAAATCTTGAATCGAATGTCGTTAAGGAAATCTATTGGAATCAAAAATGAGCCCAACAAGGCACTACAGCCAACACGGATGAGCTTGAGCGTTCGACAAAGAAATGAATATCACACGTTGGCTGCTTCTGGTTCCGTTACTTGTATCTCTGATCCTTATGACGATTTCTTCATTTTTAATGCTTTCGAGGACGGCACCCATTCCCAATGATAGCGACACGCTAATAAGCTGGCATCAAAAACAAACAAAAACAGAAAACACCGATTTATTAAAACAACACTCAGAAAAATTGCTTAACCAGCTGTTGATTACAGAAGAAACTCTGGATTCTAATGTCGCCGCTCTCAAATCAGCCATGGATTGCTTTCTTAGCACCTCCTTTATAACTTTTGTCTTCTGCCTCGCTGCATTCGTTTACGCAAAAAACAAAAAAAGTCGAACCATTCGATTCATCCAATCCACCCTCAGCGGCTAGTTGATCGAGGACCTTCGCAACAAGAATAACCGTCAATGCCGTGCGCTTAAATTGAAACGACTATTCCGAGCTATAATGTTGCTCGGACATCGCTGAATCTGGTTCAGGCCTCTCGACAGGCAAACACCCGCATTTGGTGGGACAGCGGCTGCTCCGGCTTAGACCTTTTTACCTCACTGGAAGCCCTTGATGAGGCGGGAGAAGGAGATTCTAGGATGGCCGCTGCACGACTCGCGTTGCTCCGAAAAACAACCCGACTGGATATCACAGATGAAGTCGGGTTACTTGCACAGAGCCTCGTGGCTGGAGGGCTGATTCCCGACAAAGCTGCCTCTGACGCCATTCACATTGCTGTGGCGTCCGTCCACAAAATGGATTATCTTGTTACAAGGAATCTCAAGCACATCACAAACCCTTTGATACTGGATCGCTTGCGCAAGGCCGTTCACGAAAGTGGATTCTTCTTGCTTTACTGTGCTGCCCTGACGAACTGCTCCAGAACCATGAAGACAACTGATTATCCACGTATCGAACCTGATGAGGTCATCGCAGAGGTGCGCCGCATCAAGACGGCACTTGCCGCCAAACACAATTTCGATGTAAAGGCGATGACTCGCTCGCTTCAGGAACGTGAGAAGAAAGAAAAATCTTGGCTTCAACTCTGAAGTGCAACCTTTATAATTCTTTTTCATAGACCTCCTGGGGTGTTAGGTATCCGTGTCGTTTCCTGGGTCTTTCGTTCAGTATCTTGGCGATCCGATTGCAGTCTTGCTGACTCACCTCGTCCATTCGCTTTCCTTTCGGCAGATACTGCCGGATCAATCCATTGATGTTTTCATTGCTCCCTCGTTCCCACGCATGGTGCGGCTGGGCAAAATACACTTCGATTCCAAGCGCCTTCTCCATCTTTTTATAATCATGGAACTCACATCCATTGTCCGCAGTGATCGTATAGACTCTCTCTTTTTCATCAGCCCCACCGTTCTTTTCGTCGTTTCCTCTTTCGTTGCTCTCCTCAGCTTCCCGATCCGCACCACCCCGCTTTTGCGCTCCACCAGCCCCACCACGCTGGCCTTGCTCGTTCCATGCACCGTGTCGATCTCCCAGTCTGCAATCCGACTCCGTTCCTCCACTTCTCTAGGCCGTTCTCCGATCATCTTTTCCCAGCCAGCCGCCCTCGGCTGTCTTTCCTCCCATACCGCTTGCGACGCTTTTTCCTCCCTCCCCTCAGTTGCTTCCATAGTTCTCCTCCCTGCTCTTTGTCCTTCCACACCCACCGGTAGATCGTCTCATGGCTGATCTTCATTCTTCCTTCTCTCCGTAGTTCTCCACTCACTTGCTCAGGACTCCATTGCCGCTCTAGCAGCTCTTTGACTTCCTTCTGCTCTTGCTCCGTAAACTGACTCACTTTGCAGCTCCCCCGCCGTCGTCCGCTCGCCATCGACTGCGCATGCAGTGGCCGGTAGCTCCCATCGCTCGGATACCCATTGCGTTTACGCTCTCGCCAGATCGTGCTCCGGTCTCGCTCAAGCTTCTCTGCGATCTCTACTGTTCTCATCCCCGCTCGCTTCATCGCTGCCATCTCATATCTCTCTTCTTCTCTTATCTGCTCGTAGTTCTTTCCCATCGCTTCTTCTTGCTTCCTTTTCCCTTTGGTTGCACTTACTTTATGAATCCAAGAATCCGAACAAGGCGGTGCACCCAACGCTCACCTTTCCGGCTACTGCCGGACCTCCTGTTTCCTCGCTGCTCTCGGGGCAGGAGTCGCTCCACAGGCAGCCGTGAGTCACCTTGGGCGTTCTACAGAAATATGAAAGCCATTATCCCGACTGATCCGAAAAAACTTGGAGGCGACTCAATCACCTTGGATGAGACCTACTTTGAAGTTTTGGCGGAACCTGAGAAGGGGGGCTTTAAACCGGAACTATGCAATAGAAGCAGAACATTGAGGCCGCAGAAGGAGGGATTGTCGGGTGTGGTAGGATCACCGTTATGGTGAATCTACCTATCGAATACTCGGAGAAGCCTGTGACTCCTTTTGGC
>JAAUTS010000228.1 GCA_012031345.1 Blastochloris sp.
CTTGAGTTCAGGAAGTAACGGATCATCCGATCCAAAGAGTTCTTTTTGCCGCGCAAGGGTTTGACGGGTCTCGCCCTCCAGCATTTTTAGATAGAGGGAAAGCTGGGTGACTTCCACAGCCTGGGCATCCAGGTCCACTCCATGGATGTTGCCCTGCAGGATTTGGTGCTTGAGGGCCACGGTGAGATGGACGTTGCCGGTGTCATCCACCCAGCACCGGGCTTTGGTGCGCTCATCGGCGCGGCGGGTCAGCCATTCCTCCCAGTGTTCGCACATGCGCTCAAAAGCGCGGATGAGGAAACTGCCCGACCCACAGGCGGGATCGAGAATGCGCAGTTCCAGTGTCTTGTCGGCAGCCTTGCCCTCCACCTGTTTCCCCACCGTTTGTTCGACGATGTAATCCACGATGTAGCGCGGGGTGTAGTAAACGCCACCGGCTTTGCGGACTTCGGGCTTTTCCTCCACGGTGATGCCCCGTCCCTGGATGCGGACCACTTTGCCCAAAAAGCGCTCATAGACCGCCCCGAGGATTTCCACCGGAATGACGTTGAAGAGGTAGGGGGAATTTTCGTCGGCCAGGTCGCCAATGAAGTTGAGGAGAAAGTCGTCGCCCACTTCCAGGTCTTCACTGAAGTGTGCCTTGAAGAGTTGCCCGTTGAAAACGGAGCCAGGCCCGGTCGGGCGGCGGTCCAACTCGCGGAAATGACGGACGATGCGCCGGTAAAGGGATTCGTTGGGCGGCGTGGACCCGTATTCCGACGCTTCCTGCCGCAACAGGGATTTCCGTTCCGGAATAGCCCGTTGGGTGTGGGTTTTCCAAGTCTCGGCGATGGATTCGAGCTTGGTGCCGGTGTCGATGTCCCGGTCTTCGCAGATGCGGAGGAAGAGAAGACGGTCCAGGATGCGCTGGGCTGCCTCGTTCAAGTTGCCATCTTGAAGAAGAGTTTCGTGTTCGTTGTGTTTGTAGAGACTGGAGGCGAGTTCCTTGCGGGCCTCGTCCAAAAAGGCCAGAAAATCCGCATCCAGGGCACGATTGCGGTCAGGGCGGATGAGATAACCTTGGCGCAGACGCCCCTTCCCGGCGGCTTTCTTGGGCAGTGCTTCGATCAGCCGGTCAATGCTGCCTTCCGCCACGTAGCTCCGGGAGAGCGTGTCCCAGAGGAAGCGGGCATTATCGGCGTACTGGCTGAAATGAAGAACCTTGAATTCACCCTGGGCCGGTTCCTCGGAATCCGGACGGTTGCCCACGATGTAGAATTTGATTTCCTCAAAGTCCGTCAAAAACGGCCAGCGGCAAGTCCTTGTTCCAGGCGTAGCGTTTGGCCTGGAAGATGGGGCCTTTGTCCAGTGGGGAACTTGGTTTTTTGGCCTCACAGATAAACCGGTCCCTCCCCGCCCCGCGGAACAGATAGTCCGCCCGCTTTTTCCCGCTGCCGATGCGCGTGGCGCTTTCGATCTCAACTTCCCGCTTGGACTGAATATGCCCGGCGCGATTGGCGACATCCCAACCCAAAGCCAGGAAAAAAGGATTTAGAAAATCGTCTCTGAGACGGGCCTCGTTGTAGTGCGGCCCCTTGTATTCATCCAAATTCCTGGCAAATCGTTCAACCAGCAATGCCAGTTCACCACTGAATTCCTCAAAGCTCGCTGCGGGACTGTTCATGGCCGTTCAAACTAACAAACTGCAACTTAGCAGGAGAGTATTTTTTGGCTCTTAAACATGCGACAACAACAATCATACTTTTCTTCATTGCCTGCTGTAAACGTAAAGCGGCGGTATCGCCAGTTCACAAATGTAGTGTAACAGAACATTGTTGTAAATATTATTTTAATAAATTAATTACATCGGTCACCGTTTTATCTGCACCTCGACAGGCAGCAATAAACCGCCTTACCTCTTTATCTAGCCGCCGATTAGTGGTTACTACATCGTACATAACTTGACGTTTTGGATGTATTACTGCATTTCTCGCTGTAATTAACTCTTTAAGATGGGTTATGGCCGGGTCTGTCTCCGTAATGATTTTATTTTGGCAAAGACGGGGAACCAGTAGCCATTTAGTATGCAGCCTCAAACGTTCAAAATGTTCTTCATATGAATCTGGGTTTAAATATGATATAGCATAGTTGTAAAGTTTCTGCTCAAGGAGTGCAACTGCTGAAATGATCAGCATTACCCCTTTCTCGTTACGTTTTTCTGATAATTGTATTAACGACTGAGCTAGGTTGATTTTTTGATTCTTTTTGTATTCGGTCTCAATTCGCTTTGTTTCGTCATCGGTTTTTCGGAATTCAATGACGCTATTTGAGAAGATCATTGAAAGCCCGTAATTAATTTCGCCATTACCAAAGGAAAGTCCTCGTGGTTTCATATATATTGAATAGCTCTGTTTTGTTAACTCATCCACCGATTGAAGCACTCTTCCAAGAGTGTCGGCTTCTCCCCGTCCCACTTCCAAAGATGCTCTGCGCCCCTTCCAAATAATTCGCCGCAGTTGGTTCCCTCGATATGGATCCAGTAAGTTTCAGAATCTTTCAGTGGGTATTTTTCTCTCGCCCTCTTCCCCATCTCGCCATCCAGTGAACCGAAATATGACCATGTGTGAATGTGCCAGCGGAACTTTGGGTCAGGATGCCCTTTCTCCCAGGTGTCGTACTCATCTCGGTGCAAGTAAACAACCCTCTCGCTTTCATCTCGTAGAATATGTTGGGCCGCAACCAAACCCGGCTCTTCCCCTGTAAAAACAATCAGTGGATCATTTTTCAATTTGTCAAAATCTGAAATGACCGCCCTCTCTTGGATCAATAAAGGGCCGTATTGTTTCAACCATTGCATAAAACTACTGCCAATGATGTTGTATTGCCAGCCTACCTCGTCGGTCAACTGCTCCGGCCCTTTGATGGGCCGTTCCGTGCGGCAAGCCGCGATGTATTCCCGCAACTGCCTGATCCAAATTTGACCTTCAATATCCATGACCTCGAACGGATCACGCCGCCGGGTCTTGCGTGTCTTGTTTTGCCGGGCCTCGGCTCTCAGCCGTTCCAAGCGGCCGGGGAAACCTGATTTCGTGGCGTCTGTTACTCCCCGGGCAACTGCGATCTCACAAAAATGCGTTGCCAGTTCATAGTTTTTCTGCGTCTCCAGAAAAGCACAATATCCTTGAACAAGCCGCCCTCCGCAGGATAACGGGAAATGCCGGCCTCGAATATGTTCCGCAACTCAGAGTCGGGCACCTGCCGCCAACTCGTCATGGTGCGCGCTAGGCTTGGGTAGGCAGTCCAGGGCAGCGAATACTTCTCCAAAAATGCTGTGCCGAAGCGCTCCGGGAAAAATGACAGTCGCAAAAACACCTCATCGAGGAAGAACAAGCTGGCGCACGGGTTTGTGCTCGCTCGTAAAAAATTTGCGCGGGCACACAGTAAATCAAACGCCGCCTCGTGATCGTTTTCAGCCAGCTTGGCGGCACACAGGTCGATCAGTTCATTGTTTTTTGATTGAACTGTTCCGACTCG
>JAAUTS010000063.1 GCA_012031345.1 Blastochloris sp.
GCGGCGTTCCGTGCAGGAAAGTCGCTGGAGGGCTTCGATTTTTCGCGTCTGCCGAATCTCAATCGGGCGCTGATCCATGATCTGGCGACCGGCCGCTATCTTGCGGAGAAGGCGCCGGTGCTGATCGTGGGGCCGTGCGGCACCGGCAAGAGCCATCTGGCGCAGGCGGACAAAAGCCCGGATGACTTCCACGCTCATGCGTATGGCTTGAGTGCTGTTGAGAATATTGGCAGCCATCAAAGCTCCATGTTCTGTGAATGCGTAAGGTTCATAGCGACGACCGCCGCTGCCGGATTTTGAGGTCGCAAATTGCGACCTCAAAACGTTCCATTCCTCTGGAGTGAGTTGAAAAGCGAAATCTGGAGGGAAGCGATCCGCATTGCGGCGGAGTTGTTCATTGAGCCGTTTGGTGGGAACGCCATAGAGAGCGGCTAGGTCGGAATCCAGAACCACGCGATGCTTGCGGATGGTGAGAATAAGATGATCAAGATTTGGGGAGACGATGGCTTTAGACATAAAAATCAATGGGTGGCTACACGGTGGAATACAGCTATGATCCCCAGAACTGGATGCAGTGCAGGCTTTCAAGCCACCTAGGCCCTGATTACGCTGCAATGCTGAATTCGGTTACTGATAGAGCTTTCGGGGGAGCATCGAGAATATCGTGATTACCTGTAAGCCAACTGGGTCAAGGTTGATAGGCCATTAACGTGAGTATTAGTCTGTATAATATACTGCACTATAAAAGCGCACTTTTGTGAGTTGCTGCTTCCAAATCCTCCATTGACTTCTAAGAATTCCAGCCCTACGCTCAAGCGGATGGGCAGCGAAGTATGAGTCATGGATTATTGGTGCGAGCGCAGTCTCCAAGATAGCAATACTCTTGTTGAGTTATCGTAGGGCACGCCAAGCCTTCCGTCCTACTTTCAACAATCAACGCCACCCGACCCTATCTTACCTCTCCCAACCATGATGGTTGGAAAAAGGAGGATAGATGTCTATAGACAGTTTTGACGACAACAACGGCTCATTCACTTCCGAAACCAAGCAACCCGACCTGTTTGCACCAGCGTTTGCCACCGATCAGTTTGTTTCAAGCTCTCAAAAAACCGCGTTTGAGGCTCTTTTTACGGATGCACCGCATTCGTAAAAGTACCAAGTCTGTTCTGGGCATCAAACCGCGCACCCTACCGCTTATTATAGGCCCTTCAGGATGTGGCAAAACGGCTGTTATTAAATTACTCGCGGAGAGCCTAAACCTCCCATGGCGCTGCTTTCCCGCTCCGAGTTGGATCGTAAATGGAGCCTCTACACGACCCTGCACACTGGAGGCCATCCACTACTTCGTCTCCCATCATCCAGAGTGCATTATATTCTTGGATGAAATCGACAAAAGCTGTCCCCAAGGTGATCAATTATTTGCATCAAGTTGGAGCTTGTCTGTTTTTACCGAAATTTTGGCTCTCCTCGACGGGGACAATCGATTACTTGGTATTAACTGGCAACGCTCAAGCCTCAACAAACTTCGCTCAGGCAAGGTGTACCTGATCGGTGCGGGATCATGGCAGCGTTTACGCGACGCACAGCCAAAAAGCAGTTATCCAGGTCGAGAGCAAATGCAGGTCGATGAACCCAGTATCAACTCTGAGCGTGGCATCCCAACTGAATTGGCCTATCGCTTTAGTCATCAGCACATCAAGATCAGCTATCCTCAGCCTTCGGATTTTGCTTCAGCCATCACCAAGATCCGCCAAAAACTCCACTTGGATGAGTTGGATTCATTAGAGCTTCAACTGATAACCGAGGAGGCGGTGACATCCTCACTTGGGGTGCGATGGTTGGAAAATTATCTGACGGATGTCATGCCCACGGATTGTAAGTATTTAGTCAAGCTGAGATCGAGGAGCGGATGCGCGAGGCTGCAAAACTAACTGACAAGCTTGAAACCCAATCATCAGCAGTTCTGAGTTTCAAACGGATGTGCGAAAATTAATGGAGTTGCTCTGGCTATGTTTTGAAGAAGCCTCTAAGGCACTGATTAGAATTTTGGCTGAAGAAAATCAACAATCACTTAATCCCGTCCATCGGAGTACGTTGTATTGCGAAAAAGGCAAATTCAGGTTCAGGAGCTTGCTTAAAAATCTACAAATCATTGAGACATGTGTTCCCGACTTCGCACATCGAAACAGAGCGATTGGAGAAGCAGAATGTAAGATAATGATGGCATTGCCGGAGCTACACAGATCTGTCCCCGGATTACTTCGCTGTCGGTACAAGGCACTAGAAGCTCTGGGCATTGCAGGATACATGCAAAAATTGAGTATCACACTAGGCAAAACCACACCCCTGATCGAAAAACTCCTCAAGTCGAAGATCGAAGAGGAAACCTGGTAATGACTGAAATCGTATTGAGACGATGGAGTTGCCAGATCCATATCCGCAAGGTCCGCGACAAGATCCGATCGAAGATCAAAGGTGCGATGGATCATGGGTGCGTGCTCGTCTGCTTTGAGGATTTACATGGCGTAAGCAAAGATGACTTTTTAGAGATCGTATCGGGTTGGCCGCAAGATCGGGTCAAGCTAAGTGCCTTGCAATTTCATAGCTGGTATCCCACCGCGTTAGATATTCCGGCACCTCCCGCCAATACTCTTTGTATTAGGAGACCAGTCAGTCTAAAGCAGACGCTTGAGTTGCTGGTGACATGCCATGATTCTCTTGGCATCATGATCAAAGTCTTCTACTCGGCTAGGTCAGACCTATTGACTGATTATGACATCTACGACAACATTTTTGGCGAGTTGGATGTAAATACTCCTAGTGGTTTGGTGCCAATTTTAAAGGGTGTCATGGCCAACATCGGGGACTGCCTTGCCGAGCTAAGAATTGGCAAAGGAATCTCAGATAGCCACGCATTAGTTTTGGTCTCTTCAGCTTTAAGAGCAAAAAATTCGATTGAGTTAATCCATGGACAAAATCATCCCATGGTTCGCAGGCATGTGCCTGTAGAGTCTTTCACGCGCCTTATCCGGTGGTTAACAGCGATCAATTTGGAACTAAATATCGAACATTCTAAACAAAGCAAAAGGCCCTCAGACTATCAATAAATTGGTAATTCTGATTGGATCAATGCGTGTTTAAGTTGTTGTATCCTTCTTGAAAAGATCTTGGGATTGCCTGCAAATCCCCCTAAGAAACGGAGGCGTCGATCACGTAAACTGTCGAGATCCTTGTTGTAAATGGGGAACTCCGACCTGTCATTTTCCTCTATGGTTTTGACGGAAAAGTACAAGAAAACTCTGTCTTCCCAGCGCAAAAAAATGTAGGAAAGTGCCTACAAAATCTTGTCTGAGTTTGGTTTTTTCTGCTGCGATCTAAGCATGTTCCAAGAGTTTTTTGTGATCCTGGCGACGTCTTTTTCCTTCCCCTGAGTTAGTGCATTTGCCGATCCAGACCAGTAAACAATCCAGTCCTTCGGGAGTTTTGAAGAAGGTTTCAATGAAGGATCGGTGGACATCCTGATAACGGCAGAAAATGCGATCGACCTCGGGATCCTTGATTTTTAAGGTGGCCATGAATCTGGGTTATGTTCGAGTTCTTCCTTCTGGTAAAGAAGAGGTTTCATCAGGGATGAGAGTTGAATTCACCTGCTTTGAGGCCTACACCTCTTCGGTAAATTTATATCCATCTTGCCATCAACAACTTAGGCGTAAAACTTTGATCGTAAATGGCAGTGTTTGGGCGGTGGGAGCAGGAGGTGAAAAGGTATGCCATTTACGGGTCGCGTAAATGGCAGTGTTTTCGAGGGAATTTTGGTTGTTTTACTCTGGGAAGCCGTCGAAACGGGGCGTCTCGAAAACCAGTGATACCTCCCTTTTCTTTTGTTTCTTAATTTTGATGGCGTCACCCTTAGCTTTTTTTCCCTTGAGTTGTGTTTTGAGTATTTTCTGTGCCTGGGTGAATTTCCTGAATAGCCTTTCGTCTTCCAGAGTGGCGATCCGTGAACGCATGAAGTTAATGAATCTTTGACCTGGATGAGAACTGTTCAGAATTTAGAAGGCCAAACTCTCTCCCCTTAGTATTCACAATTCAAAGATTTATTCCCCTCATATTAATCCTTCCTCCGGCATTTCAAAAAAATGCCGAAATCACTGTTCGAATCGCTTTTGCCTGGGATGATATCTCAGGAAAAATTGTCATAGGATTTATTGGTCAACACCAGGAGAACACCAAGTCGTGAACAGGGAACAACTGATTGACCATATGGAGAAGGGTTCGCGACTGATGGTGGATACGGTCACCATCACGACGCCGGACGGTCGTACCTGGAATGGCCATGGCGTGGTTTCTTGTGAGGATGGAGCTTTTCAATTCCTTATCCATCTCCCGGAAGGAGTGGAATCCCCGGAATCCCCCAAAGGACTCATCCTCCCCAAAGACTTTTGGAGAATGGAAGGAACCTTGGAAAACACGTTTCGCTTTTCCATTCCTTCCTTGGGACCCTGCATTCCCGGTCAGCATAATAATCACTATCGGCTTCCCCTTGAAGCTAGCGCGATTGAGCTAACGTCAGTTGGCTGGGACAGCATGACTTACGAGGAAATGGCGGCTATGCTCGAAAGTTTGAATAAAGCGCGCAATGAGTCGGATGCACAAATCCAAAAAACGTTTGGAAGCCCGACCCAAGAAAAAGCGCGGGAAAAGCACGTCGGTCGTGTTCAAAGGACTGCTCAAGGACTTCAAAGTATTGTCCCGCAATGCCGGAACCAAGAAGACCGAGATCAATGATGCTCTTGGCAAGAAGGGTTCCTCCTCATTGGATACCTGCCATGGAAAATTGGGGAAGGAATGGGATTTTGCCCTGGTGCAACGGGGCAAGGACATTGAGTTTCAGCTCAAATCTCAAAAGACCTATCGTTCGAAGGGTGCGGAAGATGATCAGCGCAAATTGACGGCCTTCCTGACAGTGGTGGGATTCCATTACGGCAAACATGCCTGGCCGGACCGTCTGGAACATCGCAGGAATGGGAAATTGGTTCTGGACCGCATTTGTGCACGGGAAAAGCGAACTGGCAGTCCCCATCTGCCTTTCCCGGACAGGATCCGGTTTAATGCCAGGGTGGGTAACGTAAAATGGGATGTGGAAGAGGTATTTTCCAAAGCCTACCAGTTTTTCGACAAAGAGACAGTCTTGTCCGAGACGGTGTCCCAGATTCTGTTTTATACGCGTGAAGCGACCAAAAATGGCGTCCACAACCGGATCTCCGTCATTTCCGTATGCTCTCTCCTTGAAAATCTGGTGCGAGCCATCTGCCGGAATGAAATCCGGAATGCCCCCGACAAAGCCTACATTCTTGCGCTTCTGTCTGAAGCCGGAATATCTAGAAAGAAATTCAAACCTGAGATCATGGTAATTTGACGATTTGAAGAAGGCTGTGATTAAGAAAATGGCCACCAATTCTTGGCCCGTGGAGAAGCTGTTCAAACGTGCCTTTTTCATCGCGTGGATGAAATGGGAAGAACGTGAGGAAGAAGCCTTCAAATTCTGGAAGGAGAACCGCAATGACATTCTCCACGATGGCCGGTATGAGCGCCCCGACGGAGAGCTGGTCAATGAACTCTACGTGGAGTCTAGGCTCGCCGGAGCCATCAATATTTTTGTTCTTAGGCTCATGGGATACGAAGGCATCGTTTCCGCGTCTGCTTTTGAGGATGAATATAGGAAAATCTGAAATAGGAGATATATGATCTACGGAAACACTCTTTTGACTCAGCAACCGAAGCCACGACGCAAGGTTTTCGTCAGCTATTATCATGCGGATGACCAAGCTTGCCGCGATGCCTTTGAAAAGGCGTTCGGGCACTTGTTTATCAGTAAATCCGTCCAGCCGGAGAATAATGAAACCGACTTGAGCACCGACTATGTCAAAAGTCTCATCCAGGATGGCTATATCAGCGACACTACGGTTTTTGATTGTTCTTATTGGACCGAATACCTATGGCCGCAAACATGTGGATTGGGAAATTTCTGCCGCTCTGAATTATAAGGTCGGCGATGGATATGCAGGCTTATTCGGCATTTTACTGCCTACTTTTCCGATTCTTCCAGGCAATAGTTATGAGCCTTCCGGAATTCCTGCGCGTTTGGCGGAGAATGTCAGTTCTGGATACGCTCAAGTATTCACATGGGACGATGCATGTGCTTCTGGAGATATTCTGCAAATGCTCATCGAAAATTCCTACTCATCAAGGTCGAAATTAGAAAAAAAGATTAGTAACTCACGCCCGCAAATGCAAAAGAATACGACTCCTAAACCAAAGACTCTCTTGGGAGGCGCACTTTATTGACTGCGTGGGCACAACCAGATCCTTTCTATGGCTAGAAGAGTATTTTTTAGTTTTCACCACCAGAACGACAGTTGGCGTGTTGGCCAAATTCGTAATAGCTGGCTTATGCAAAAGGGGAAACCAGTACCTTTCTAGATGCGGCTGCTTGGGAGTCGGTAAAGAAAAAGGGTAGTGAAAACATCAAAAGATGGATTGATCGCGAAATCAAGGGAACAAGTGTTACAGTCGTGCTTGTTGGCGAGAAAACGGCAGATCGACCCTACGTGCAATACGAAATTGAACAGAGTAGTAAGCGCGGGAACGGTCTGCTGGCCATATACATTCACAATGTTAAAGACCGGCTAGGTAAAGTTTCCAGAAAGGGAAGGAATCCCTTGGATGACTTTTCGGTAGATGTAGAAGATCCTCTTTGGGGATTCTTGGGTGTCCGTAAAAGCAGAAAATTGTCTGACATTTTTCAGACATATGATTGGGTTGGGGATAATGGGCGTAAGAATATGCCATCTTGGATTGAACAGGCAGCCAAAGCGGCAGGGAGGTAATTATGGCAAGAAAAGCATTTTTCAGTTTTCACTATGGAAAAGATGTTTCCCGGGCGCACGTGGTGCGCAATTCTTGGGTAACCAAAGAAGATCGTGAGGATGCAGGTTTTTTTGACGCTTCTGTATTCGAAAGTAAAAAAAGAACTAGCGACGAAATACTTAAAGCTTTTTTGACCGAAGGTCTTGAAAGGAACGTCGGTAACATGTCTTCTCATTGGAGAAGAAACGGCTCTTCGCCCTTGGGTTCGGTATGAAATAGTTCGCAGCTTTCGAAGGGGAAATGGCTTTCTCGCAGTTCGCATTCATGGCATTAGCAATCTAAAAAAAGAGCTTGGGGTTGCCGGACCCAATCCTTTTGAGAATATGGCTTATCGGGTTGAAGACGACCGAGTGTATTGGCAGGAATATACAACAAAAGGATGGGCGGCCTATCGGGAAGTGCCTTCCATGCTGCTCTCTGATGTTGCCTATCCGTTAAATAACGAGTTTCACCATACATTTGCTTGCAGACTCAAAACATATGATTGGTCTTTGAATGACGGCTACACCAATCTGGCCACTTGGATTGAAGCAGCGGCCAAGCAAGCAGGGAAATAAAATATGAACACGATTTCAAAAGAAGAATTCCTTCGTGAATACACTAAAGATCTGCTTCAGGGTGATGCCGCCCTGTTCGTGGGCGCCGGGCTCTCCATTCCGGCTGGAATGGTTGACTGGAGAACCTTACTCAAAGATATCGCCAAGGACCTTCAACTTGACATTGATCAAGAACATGACCTTCTGGCTGTGGCCCAGTATGAATTTAATCGAAAGGGAACGCGAGATTCACTGAACAGGGCTATCGTGGAATGGTTTGCCAAAGAAGGAAAACTCACGGATAACCATAAACTCATTGCCCGTCTTCCATTGGATACCATTTGGACGACTAATTACGATCAAATCATAGAGGAAGCTTTCCGTGATTCCCAGAAGGTACTCGATGTAAAACATTCGGTGGAGCAGCTTCCCATCCGTAAACCAGGAGCAATGGCAACACTTTTCAAGATGCATGGTGATGTTTCTCTGCCAAACTCGGCCATTCTTACCAAAGATGATTACGAATGCTACGAAGCCAATTGCGGCGCATTCACCACTCAACTTCTGGGAGATTTAATCTCCAAGAGCTTTCTGTTTTTAGGATTTAGTTTTACAGACCCTAATATTGAATACACCTTCAATAGACTCAGGCGCCTTCTTAATCCATATCGCAAGATCAACCAGTCTCTAAGAAGCCACTATTGTATTCAGAGGAGTCCCCAGGCTCGAGACTTTGAGGGAAAGTCCAATGCAGATGATATCCTTCGGATTGAAAAGGAAAGATTCAGGCATCGAATTGAAGATCTCAAACGCCTAGGTGGTGTGCAGACCATAGTCATTGATGATTACAGGGAGATAACCGATCTTTTGACAGCTCTTCATCGGCGTGTAAGCACACGGAGTGTCATGATTTCCGGAGCATCCCATGATTCTTCTCCATTGGGACAAGTTCAATTGGACCAACTGGCCGAAGCAATCGGGAAAAAGTTGATTGAGAATGACTATGATGTCGTGTCAGGTGTTGGCAAAGGGTTGGGGGCCTCGCTTTTGGTTGGAGCGCATCAAGCCTTGGGAAATCCATACGTATCGAGAAGGGCAAATCGTTTGCGGCTTTTTCCTTTCCCTTACTGGCATGAAGACAACGCAAAACGTATGGAGTCTTACAAATACAATAGAGCCGAAATGGCATCCCAGGCCGGGGTAAGCATTTTCATCTCAGGGAATAAATTGGAGAACGGTGAAACCATCAATTCTCCCGGCGTGCGCGCAGAATATGACGAGGCGAAAAAGAACGGACATTTTATCATTCCTATAGGGGCTTCCGGGTGGGCGGCAAAACAGATTTGGGATGAAGTAATGCCTAAACTTAAAACACTTTACGCCGGATTCACAGTAGATTCGGAATTTGACGTGCTGGGCAATGCTTCCAGTGTTGAGAAAATTCTTGAAGCTGTTTTTTCCATTCTTAACAAAATCAGGAATGGGGGGAGATGATGGCATATTTCAGTGAATCGCAGCTCAGATCTGCCGCCTCTTCTTATTCCATGAAGAAGACGGCGTCAGCGCATTTATTGGAAGCAAAAGCTTCAAGCAAAATAAGCATATTCCTCTCTCACAGCAGTAAGGATCGAATCTTGGCGCAAGGATTTGTGATCACTTTAGGAAACTTGGGATACGACGTTTATGTCGACTGGAATGACTCAGAGATGCCAAGGGTTACAGACAAGCGAACCGCGTCTATTCTAAAGGAACGGATTGACGAAAATTCACTTTTTATAGTGCTGGCCACCAGAAATGCCATGGCTTCGAAATGGGTTCCTTGGGAAATTGGAATTGCCGATCAAATGAAAGGTGAGAATTCTTTGCTTGTCGTTCCTGTGTCGCATCCCAATGAGGGATATTACGGAAGCGAGTATATGGCTTTGTATAAAAGAATCGTGATTTCTGATAGCAGAAAGGCATTTGTATTTGATGTTGGAAAGAATCAGGATGGTTCTTCTTTGGATAATTACATGAGGATTTACGGATAATGAAAAAGAAGCTTATTGAAGTAGCTCTCCCGTTGCCTGAGATCAACGATGCCTCTGCATACGATAAAATGCCGGGTATTGGGGCGCACCCTAAAGGTATCCATCACTGGTGGGCGCGCCTACCCCTCCCTACAGCCAGAGCCGTCCTTTTTGCTTCTGTGGTGAATGACCCCTCTGAGCATCCTGAGGCTTTTCCAACGGAGAACGAGCAGAACGTTGAACGTGAGCGACTTTTTGGCATTCTCCGCAAAATGATTGGGAAAAAGCTTCACGAACACCCTGAAGTTTACAGGAAGCCCAGAAAGAGATGTTCAAAGATTGCAATGGAAAGCTCTCGGCTGTCTTTGATCCGTTTTCTGGCGGTGGGACCATTCCCTTGAGTATGGGCGGGGTCAAATTCGCCGACTGATGCAAATACATGGAAAACGGGCGGACCTCTATTTTTGAGATAAATCCCGAAGCCAGATGACCCTCTTGGATCCAAGACAATCGAGTTCCTGGGTGAATCTTTAAGATTTCGGCTTTGAATCTTTCCGGAAGCTCCGCGAACTCGTTGCAAACTTCTGCCGCGCGTCGCGCTGCCATCTTGATGTGTCTTGGGGGAATGCTTTTCATCACCCAGATAAGTTCACGTTATTTCGAGGAAGCAGAGTCTTGGCGTTTTCGTTTTTGTTGAATCCGCAGGTAACGCACTTGCTGTCTTTTCTTACAAGCTTCGCGATCTACCAACTCCGAGGGCATTTCAGGTGGTCGGTGACCTAAAATAAAATAACGGTAGGCAGACCATTCAGCGGAGTCCACGGTGACGTAAGCTTCTTTGCCAGGACCTCCGTGCTCGAAAAAAGTCAGCCAATCAGAATGTGGGCACTGTTTCGATTCACGAAATAGTCTAGCTATGACCTTGGTCTGGTTCCCGAAGTAACCGAGTAGAGTTTTGCGATTCACTATGATCGGCCTGACCTGAGCGAGTGTCAGAGGGTTAGTCTTTTGCCATTCGGCGAAAGTTGGAACGGACTGCGTAACCACACGCGTCTGCAGGGACGACTCAGGGGAGTCGTCCAAGGGGAGCGCTTGAGGGTTCGTATCACCTTCCACCTTGACGTTATGCTGTCATGGGGGGCTTCGCGCCAGGGGGATACCGAAAATAAATGAACGGGGGAAGGGGAACCCAACCATTGGTGAAAGCCCCTTACAATCAATCCATCAATTAAAAGCTGAGGAATTGAACCGGAAAATCTGGGCAATTTCTGGGCAATTTTGGCCTCTTTTCGTAACAATTCGTAACGTTTCGGAGAAAATGCTGAAAAGGCAAGAAAACCCCTAAGTAGCTGTGAAGCTGTAACTTAGGGGTTTGAAATTGGTTGCGGGGGTAGGATTTGAACCTACGGCCTTCAGGTTATGAGCCTGACGAGCTACCTGGCTGCTCCACCCCGCGATAGAATTTAAGAACGTAGCGAGGCGGGGGAGATTGTCAATGGGCGATTCTTTTGGTTTCGGATCGGCCTGTTGCCGCATAAAAAATGACACCGAAGGGGAAAGGGTAGAAAAGAGGGAAAAAGGACGTTGACTCAAAAAGGATGACACCGACAACCGAAAGGAATGTCGATGAGTCAAAAGGTCAGAGAAGAAATGGTGCCGCGACTGCGGCAGAGATATGCGCAACGAAACAAAGCAGGCAAGGGGGTGATGATCCAGGAGTTGGTGGAGCAGTTTGGCTACAGCCGCAAACATGCGATTAAACTCTTGGGAGCCAAGGCCGGGTGGGGAGGAAATCTTGGAGTAAAGAAGGGGCGTCCACCAACCTACGGAGCAGAGGTGGAAGAGGTTTATGGGCGGATCTGGCAGGCGGCCGAACAGCCCTGTGGTAAAAGACTGGTGGCGATGCGCCAGTGGTGGCTGGGGCCGTATGAGCAGCGTTACGGGAAAATGGCACCGGAGCTTAAGGGCAAAGTGAAGGCCATTAGCGCGGCCCAAGTGGATCGGCTATTGGCCGGGCGCAAAGTGAGAGTAGGCAGCCGTGGGCGCAGTGGCACCAAGCCTGGAGGGTTGCTCAAGACGCAGATACCGATCCGCACCGACAACTGGGACGTAACGCAGCCGGGTTATTTGGAAGCCGATACGGTGGCTCACTGCGGCAACTCATTAGAGGGAGACTTTATCTGGAGTGTGACCTACACCGACCTCTACAGCGGATGGACCAGCAACCGGGCGGTATGGAACAAAGGGGCCGAAGGCATTGTGGCAAGAACACGAGAGGTGGAGGAGCACCTGCCCTTTGAGCTGCTAGGCTTTGACTGCGACAATGGCAGTGAGTTCCTCAACTGGCATCTGGTGCGGTATTTTCAGGAGCGGGAGAAACGGGTGGGCTTCACCCGCTCCCGGCCCTACCACAAGAACGACAACGGGCATGTGGAACAAAAGAACTGGACCCATGTGCGCCAACTCCTGGGCTATGAGCGGCTGGAAGATCCCGGACTGCTGGAAGAGATCAATCGGCTTTACCGCGAGATATGGGAGCCGTTGCACAACTTTTTCCTACCCTCCATGAAACTGGTGAGCAAGGACCGGCACGGAGCCAAGGTGAAACGACGGCACGACCAAGCGAAGACACCCTGTGATCGACTCCTAGCCAGTGCCCAAGTAAGTAAAAAAGCCAAGAGTCAACTACGCCAACAACGTGCGGCACTCAATCCCTTTGCCTTGCATGAAGAACTGGAGGCCAGGCTAAGGCGGGTGCTACATCGGGCTCTCCACTCCAGTCGGCCTACGGCCTCCTTGCGCTCCGAGCCCGATGCAGCCATAAAAGAGCTAACCACGGTGTCGTGACTTATGAGGCAACGACCCCCTCGTTCCGGCCAACCTTCGGTGTCATTTACTTTTGAGGCAACAAGTCGGGTGTGGAAAGAAGCTTGGGGGAGGGCGCTTCTACGGGAAAAGAAGAAGCAGTATCATGGGTTGAGAACGCGCACTTGTTCTTCATCACAAGTCATGCTTAGCTGATTCCCATGCATATGATAGCTACGGAACAGAACGAAGAACTCATTCTCCAAAAAACCCGCGACCTTTGTGCCGCCCTGCTGGAGGATCGCCGTTTCCGTGATAGTCGGGAGCATTTGGAAAGCTTCATGGCGGATCAGGCGGCCCAGAGCCAGTATCGTGAAGTGAGTGAACGGGGGCGAGTCTTACGGGAGAAGCAAATACAAGGGCAGAGCCTGGCCGAGACTGAGATTGATGAGTTTGAGAAAATGCGCTTTGACCTTCTCAACAACCCGGTGGCGCAAAACTTCATCGAACTCCAAGCCCAGATGAACGAGGTGCAGGACGCCATCAATAAAATGATCAGCAAAACCTTCGAGCTGGGTCGTGTTCCCGAGGAGGAAGATTTGAAGTGTGGCGACTCCTCCTGCGGCTCCGGTTGCGGTTGTCATTGAGTTCGGATTGGTTTTCCTCTGACAGCTTGATTGATCTGGAAGTTTGCCGAGCGCATTGTGTCGTTTGTGTGACAAAATAAGACTTGTTCCTTGGAAAAGGTTGGCTAGTTTCATAGGTTCTTATGAGAAAACCTGTGATTTTGGGCTTCCTATGTTGCCTCTGGCTTTGGCTTCCTCAAAGCTTGCCCGCTCAGGCGCGTTTTGAAGCCATGCGCACGGCCCATGCTAAAAAGTGGGTGACCGGGGCACGTCCAACGCCAAAAGTAAACTGACGGGAAAAACGTTCACTGTCACCCTGACGACCTACTGGGCGCGGGGCAGAGGTTCGGATTATTGGACCCGGAAATATACCAGTGCCACGGGCCAAAAGTTAGTAGCGGGAGTTTCGGTGGCGGCGGACCCCAAAGTGATTCCTTACGGATCCATCATTGAAATCGAAGGGCTGGGACGTCGCGTGGTGAAAGACACGGGTTCCCACGTGATCAAACGAGTGGCTTCGCATCGTCGTGGGGTGAGCTATCCGGTGATTGACCTGTTTTTTGAGTCGCGGGAAGAGGCCTTGGCCTTTGCCCGTAAAAATCCGAGCTTTGCCCAAGTCAAAGTGATTCAGCGCGGGAACTCCTCTTGAAGAGTTGCTGAGCTCACGGGTGAGGAAACGCCAAGATTCTTGTAAGAAAATCTTGCGCCCAGACCGAGGCTTGCCTTAATCTTAGGGGCTAGTGTTACGCGGGCGTAACTCAGTTGGTAGAGTGCAACCTTGCCAAGGTTGATGTCGAGGGTTCGAATCCCTTCGCCCGCTCCCCTTCCAATCAAGGCAGAAGGATGAGGTGAATGCTAAAAATAATTTGCGTTGCGGCTTGATCCGGTCATAGCAACCTGAATGAAATCATTTCTCAACGTGCGAATAGGTAGTTGAGGTTCAGCGCGGAGAATACAGCGGTAGGGAGAAGGAAAAGTTGGAAGTTGTCGGGGAGGGGGGCAAAGTGAGGAGGTGGCTGATTTATTTTCCAAGGATGAAGTAGGGGGGGCGCTTTGTCCGGGGTGGTGCCGGAGCTGGCTTTGGATCGCATGTTTGATTATCGGGTTCCACCCGGACTGGTGGGGAAGCTGGGCTTGGGTCAGCGGTTGAGGGTGCCTTGGGGGAACAGGCAGGTGCTGGCTTATGCGGTGGATTTTCCTGAAAAACCGGAGGTGGAGAAGTGTCGCGAGGTTCTAGAGGTGGTGGGGGAGGAGCCTTTAATTCCCGAGGTGCTGATTCGGGTGGCGCGTTGGATGGCGGATTATTATTGCTGCGATCTTTCCATGGCGTTGAAGGGGATGTTGCCGGACACGGTGCGGGCGAAGGAGGATTCGTTTAAAAAGCGTTGGTGGGTGATGGTGCCGGGGCATTGGACGCTGGAAAAGGCGGAGCCGTTGTTGAAAAAGGCCAAGGCACAACGTGTGGCCTGGCAGGTGGCGGTGGCATCGGGCGGCGGATGGATGGCGGAGCTCACGCGCAAGAGTGGGGTTTCGGTGGCGGTTTGGCGGGCCTTGGAGGAGAAGGGCTTGGTGCAACTTTCCCACGAAAAGATGGAGCGTGACCCTTTGTTCGAGGCGGTGGTGGGGAGTCAGGATTTGCCTCTGAACGAGGAGCAGCGGGAGGCGTTGCGGGTCTTTTTGGAAGAGTCGGCCAAGGCGCAGCCGCAACCGATTCTTTTGCAGGGGGTGACGGGCAGTGGCAAGACGGAGGTTTATCTGCAAATCATCAGGCAGGTGCTCCAGGCCGGGCGTAGTGCGCTGGTGTTGGTGCCGGAAATTGCGCTCACGCCACAGACGGTGGAGCATTTTCGGAGTCGATTTGAGGATGAGCAAATTCGCAGCGCAGTGTTGCACAGTCATTTGAGTGCGGGGGAGCGTCATGACCAATGGCAGATGATCCGGTCCGGGAAGGCGCGGGTGGTGATTGGAGCGAGGTCGGCGATTTTTGCTCCCACGCAGAGGCTGGGGGTCATCATCATCGATGAGGAACATGAGGCGAGTTACAAGCAGGAGGAGTCGCCCCATTATCATGCCCGGGATCTGGCGGTGTTGCGGGGCTCGATGGAGAAGGTGCCTGTTTTGTTAGGTTCGGCCACGCCTTCCCTGGAGTCGTATCTTCATGCCCGGACAGGAAAGTATAAGTCGGTTCATTTGAGAAAGCGGGTTTTGGATCTGAAGATGCCGCTGATTCATATTTTGGATTTACGCAAGGAGAAGGCGTCGGAGGAAAAGGGGCAGCGGGTGGGCTTGGCCGAAGGTCTGAGGGTGGCGGTGGAGAAACGGTTGGAGCGGAAGGAGCAGACCATCTTATTTTTGAATCGCCGAGGTTATGCCACGAGTCTGCAATGTCCGAAGTGCGGGTATGTGGCGGAGTGTGAGCATTGTGCGGTGCCGATGACGTATCATCGCACCCGGCATCAACTGATTTGTCATTTTGTGATCAGGAGAAGCAGGCGCCAGCGCAGTGTCCGGATTGTGGCTTTGCGGAGTATCGACTGAGCGGGCTGGGCACGCAGCGGGTGGAGGATCGTCTGGGTTCCATCTTCGAGCGGGCCCGGATTTGTCGGATGGACTCGGACAGCATGAAGGGCAAGGCGGCGTATCAAAAGGCGTTGCAGGAGTTCCGGAAGGGCGGACGGAGATTTTAGTGGGGACGACAAATGATCGCCAAAGGATTACATTTTCCCAATGTGACCTGCGTGGGGGTGATCAATTGTGATCTGGCCTTGCAGTTGCCGGACTTCCGGGCGGCGGAGAGGGTGTTTCAACAGTTGGTGCAGGTGGCGGGGCGGGCGGGGCGGGGGAGCGAGCCGGGGGAGGTGTATCTGCAAACGCGGCTGCCGACGCATCCGGCGGTGCAATTTGCCCGGCATCATGATGTGGACGGTTATCTGGAGCATGAGCTGGAATTCCGGGAGGCGCACGGCTATCCGCCGTTCCGGCGGGCGGCGCTGGTGACATTCCGGTCGCCGTCGGAGGAGAAGGCGCGTTTCTGCGCGGAGCAGGCGGCGCGTCGGCTGCGGGATCTGCGACGCAGCGGGCCGATGCTCATCGGCTTTGCGATCGGCAGCGGGCTGCAAGGAACCGACAGCCGGCCCGAGCACATTCGCGCGGTGGTCGATGCTTCACTAAAGCGCCTCAAGACCAACCACATCGACCTTCTCTATCAGCACCGCGTCGATCCGGATGTGCCGATCGAGGATGTGGCCGGCACGGTGGGCGATCTCGTGAAGGCCGGCAAGGTCAAGTATTTCGGGCTGTCGGAGGCAGGCGTCAGCATCATCCGCCGCGCTCATGCGGTCCATCCCGTCTCCGCGCTGCAGAGCGAGTATTCGCGTGTGGGAGCGCAACCTCGAAGCGGAGATCATCCCCGCGCTGCGCGAGCTGAAAATCGGCCTCGTGCCTTTCAGTCCGCTCGGCAGGGGATTCCTCACCAACGCCGCCAAACCGGCCACGGACTATTCGGAAGGCGATTTCCGCCGGGAGGGCGATCCTCGGCTTCAAGGCGAAAATTTCGACGCCAACCTCCGTGCGACCGCATTCTTCCGGGAACTGGCCAAGAACAAGGGGATCACGCCTGCGCAGCTTGCGCTTGCCTGGATCCTGCACAAGGGCGACGACATCGTGCCGATTCCCGGCACCAAGCGGCGCAAGCGCCTGGAAGAAAA
>JAAUTS010000064.1 GCA_012031345.1 Blastochloris sp.
GCGCAGCAGTTCACTTTCCTCCTGGCCCAAGACTCTGTCGTGCATGACGGTGCTGGCACAGGCGTAGAGGATGTTTTTCTTCAAACCGGGCACGGCACGGGCGAGCAGATCGAGGCTGCGATCCACTTCGACCAGGGAACAGGCTTCGCGGGAAGGGAGAGGGTATGGAATCCCGGTCAGGCTCAACTGTCGGGTGCCTTGCTCAAAAGCGGCTTGGAGACGGTCCGGATCTTTTTCTTCAAAATAAGCCAGGGCAGCGATCAGGCAGAGTGCCTCGGGGAGGATGGGTTTGAGGTTGTAAATGTGGGCCTGCACCGGGGTCTGCCTAACAAAGGTGGAGCGGAGACGCAGGCGCAGAATTTTCAAGAGGGTGTATTCAAAAAGGCTGATGCCTTGATCCTCCTCGATGATGACCATGATTTGTGCTTCGAAGTGATGGTATTGGTTGGGGGAAAGTTGGCGCAGGGCGGGCAGGCATAGATCCATCAAGGGCATGTGAAGTGTCAGGGGCAGATTTTCAACGAGGGGACGCAGTCGAAGAATTTCGCGGAGCAATTCAGGTCCGGTGGCGGTGGCCAGGGCGGGTGATTGGAAAGCTTCGGGGTCTTGGTTTCGGACCAAGGGCAGGAGCAGGATGAGAGCGCGGGCGCTGAAAGGTTCCCGCATGGCCTGACTGACGGCCTCGGGCAGTGAGTCTTTGAGGGAGGCGGCCAACTCCAGCTCGGCTTTCCCCCAGTGCCCGGAACGTTCGAGCAAGTCGGACGAATGAACTACACGGGAGGAAGTTAGAGGAGTCAGGGTTGAAGGGGCCTGGTTTTGAGGAGCGAGGGCACTGAGGGAGGCGGGTAGATCGGGGGCTTGATAATCCGACTTAAAACTGGCCAAGCTGCCATCGAAGCTTGGTTCTATGGCCCGAATTCGCTCCAGCAGCGGGGGATGCGTCGAGAAGAGATCTCCCAGTAGATGCGCCGCTCCATCCGCAAAGAGGAAGTGACTGAGCTGATTTCGACTGCTGGCTTGCAGGCGGGATCCGCGCGTGAAGCCGGCGATTTTTTCAAGGCAGAGCCGATGCCGCCGGGATTCCGGGTGAATTGGACCGCAGCGGCATCGGCCAAGAATTCGCGTTGGCGTGAGATGGCTGCCCTTAACAGTCTGGTGACAAAGTAACCAATCGAGCCGATGGCCATGAGGACGAGGCCGCAGAAGGCCAGAGCCAAGAAGATGAAAACACCGGAAGAGCGATTGTTGGAGAAGCGGAGTCCGTGGCGAAAGGCGAGGTCTATGATAAGACGTCCGGTTTCCGAGAGATAAAGGATGCCGTGGCAGAGACAGGTCAGGCGCATGTTCAGACGCATGTCTCCGTTGAGGATATGACTGAATTCGTGGGCGATGACGCCTTGGAGTTCATCGCGGGTCAGGGTTTGGAGGGTGCCGCGGGTCACGCCGATGACGGCGTCCTTGGGACTGTGACCTGCGGCGAAGGCGTTGATACCGGGTTCCTCCGCCAGGATATAAATATCCGGCATGGGCAGGCCGGAGGCCAGAGCCATTTCTTCCACCACATTGCGGAGGCGGCGTTCATGGGCATTGGCTTGGGAGCTGGGAAGAAGGTGGCCTCCGAGCAGGGTGGCGATGGAGCGGCCTCCGGCGGAGAGTTGGAAGATCATGACGGAGCAGCCCAGAGCGATGATCAGGCTGATGACGAAAGCGACCAAAAGAAAAAAGTTCCAGATCAAAACCGGGCACTCCGTCGCTCAAGGTGAGAATGAGGGTGGCCAGAGAGTTAGGGTCCTGAGGTGAGGGCTTCAAGCTAAGGCTGCTGAGTCCCAGCATGACGGCTAGATAAACGGCGGCGATGGTCAGCAGCACCGCCAGAATAAAATAGACGACAAGGATCCTTGTCTTGTGGCGGGCGCGATCCTGTTGCTCAAAGAAATCCATGTGCTCGATGGTTCCTTAGGCAGAAAACGAAGGCTTCAGCTTTGGGAGAAATCAACCTTGGGAGCCTCTTTTTCGAGAGGGTTGCTGATTTCGAAAAGTTGGGCCGCGCTGAAGTTGAAAGTGTTGGCGACGAAATTATCCGGGAAAGTTTCGCGCTTGATGTTGTAAGCCATGACAGCGTCATTGTAGGCCTGGCGGGCAAAGGCGACTTTGTTTTCCGTGGAGCTGAGTTCCTCGCTGAGTTGCGCCATGGTCTGGTTGGCTTTGAGGTCGGGGTAGGCTTCGGCCACAGCCATCAGCCGGCTTAAGGCACCGGTCAAGCCGGCTTCCGCACCGGAGAGGGCGTTCATGGATTTCGGGTCACCGGGCTGACTCGCGGCCTGTTGACTGGCGGAGTAAGCGGCGTTACGGGCGGCGATGACGGCTTCGAGGGTTTGACTTTCGTGCTTGAGATAAGCTTTGGCTGTTTCGACCAGATTGGGGATGAGATCGTAACGGCGTTTGAGTTGGACATCGATCTGCGCGAAGGCGTTTTGGAAACGGTTCCGCAGAGTGATGAGGCCGTTATAAATTCCCATGACCCAAAGCCCGATCACAAGGCAAAGGGCAAACAAGACGGCAAGGACGACAGCAAGAATCAGAATCATGAGAGTTCTCCAGTGAGCGTTTGGAATAAAAATGGGTTGGGGAAACGGAAATCAGGTTGGGCGAGAACTCTGCCGATGACAAGGGAGAATGGTCAGGACGAAACTTGCTTGAAAGAATAGTTTGAATTGCGTTGGGGCTTGATCCAGAGAGGTATCTGCGCGCAGTGTTAACTCGCCTGCCCCGCGCCACCAACCACAACGTCCACCTGCCCTCACCCAAGCCCAGGCTCGGGAACTTAAAATCACCACCGCCCAAGCCGCCTAATCCTGGTAGGTGTAGTAGTCACCTACCTACGACACCTACACCTCTTCCATTCTTATTACGTCAAGGGGGTGCTCCAGGTTACGCTTACAGTCCGCTCCCAGGGCAACGGGGCAAACTGATCTTGGTTCCCAGCGGACTGGAAGCGGCCGGGGCCTGCTCCCTGGCGGCGACGGGGGCCTATATCACCCCCTCCGGGGGTCACGAATTGCAAGTGTCTTTAGGGCGGAGACAAACGAACTTGGTGAGTGCGGCGTAGAGGGCTCTTAGATGTTAGAAGTCTGTCAATTGTCAACGGGCTGTTGCCCGATTAGCCGTATTTCCTGACAAGCCATAAGGTTTTGCTGTTTTTTGGTAAAGCGATTTAATTGAGCAAAAGCGGTTTTGGTAGCAGATAAAGGTGTAAAAGTTCCTCCAGACACTCCACAGAGGAGTTTGCCCAGTTTTTGAGCCAACAAGGCCCCTTCCTGATGAGGATTTTGAGGTTCTGAATGGCACAGATGAGCAGATCCTGCACACGTTGGCGTTCCAGTCCACGCCAACGCGCACGTTTCATTCCGTGTTCCACCGCGCCCGTCCAAAGCTGCCTTCCATCATCCACTTTCTTTTGCGGCGGTCCTTCTTGGCCGCAGGACCATGGGACTGCCTTCTGGCCCGATCCAGTAATTCCTGATTTTCATAACGCTTGAGTGTTCTCCCCGCTTTGGCCCGGGTGCAGAGATGTTTCAGTCGGCATCTGCCGCAGACTCCCTCTGGTGTCCGGTATTCCACATAACCCCTGTCTTTGACATAGTGATGTCGGCTCAGGTAACGACCAGCCTTGCAGCGGTAACGGTCTTGGGCGGAATCATAGGCAAACGCTTCAGCAGGGTAGATGCCTTCCTGCCTGATATTGTTCTGCTTGAGGCGAAGGTCCGCCATGTGGCTGCGGATTCCCGCCTGAGCTAACGTGATAAAGTTCTGGGTTGTACCGTATCCGGTATCTCCCACCACAGCCTTGGGCTTGAATCCGGTCAGCTTCTGATGCTGCTCCACCAGCTCAGGCAGTTGGTCTGATTCGGCGGTTGCTCCTGTCGTGGTCTCCACCGCGGTAATCACTCCAAACTTGTCATCAATGCCACGATGAACCTTGTAACTGGGCAGGCTCTTGCCTTTGCCATGACGAACCAAGGTGGCTTCAGGATCGGTCTCGACCCGGAAGCGTTCATTGACCGGACGCTTGTCCTTGGGCGGGTTCTGATCCTCATCAGAGCAAGAGGACTTTGGAGCTTCCTGCTCTTTATCCAGCTTGCCCAGGGTGATTTGCACCACCGAGTTTAAGGAGGCGTCTGCACGAACCAGGCTTCCATCCAGGTGAAGTTTTCGCCCGTCAATGAGCCCGGCCTTGAGGCATTGTTCAACCGTCCGGGTAAAGAGCGAGACAAAGACCTCGCTGCCCCAGCGCTTACGGGCTTTGGAAAGAACACTGTGGTTGGGAATCGCTTCTCCAAGCTCATAGCCAAGGAAGTAAAGGTAATCGATACGCAAAGGAATTTCCCGCATCAGTTGCCGCTCACTTTTATGATCATCCAAAACAAGAGCAGCATCATCTTCATGATCACCACCGGATCCACTCCCTCCTGCCCCTTTTGACCGTAAAACCCAGCCACTTCCTTGCGCACAAAGCTCAAATCCAGAACCTTATTGAGCTTTCGCACGATGTGATCCTGGGGAATGACTGAAAAGATATTAACCGGAGCTACCATCAGCTCCCGTTGCTCGTTTTGATGTCCCATCATAGTGACTTATCTAACAAGCAGCCCACATGCCATCTTTACAACTATCGCACTAAAAGCGGGATTCGGGCAACAGCCCGTCAAGAACTTGTATCTTTGATTTGACTGGTTGATTCGGGTAAAACTTGATCACTGGTTGACCCCGCAGGCTGCGCGGCCTGCGGGGTCATTAGTCGTCGGGGAGAAGGTCGTTCTAGGACTGGAGTCTTTGAACTCGTGGGTCAGCTCGACCCTCCCTTGACGCGTGTTTCTTAACTTGAACAGTTGCGTGAACCTTGAGTTCGTATCGCAAGTAGAAGGATAAACATGTCATCTCAAATTGTCACCATCGGAATCGACGTTTCCAAACTCAATCTGGACATCTATCAGGCCCTCAAACATCATCAAATCCCTAACACTTCTAAAGCCATTCGGCATTGGCTTAAAAAACTACCCCCCGGAGTTTTCCTGATCTGTGAAGCTAGCGGTGGTTATGAGTCCCTCCTCCTGACCTTGGCCCATCAAGCAGGCATTCCCATCGTCCGGGTCAATGCGCGACAGGTTCGGGACTTTGCCAAAGCTCAAGGGCTTCTGGCCAAGACCGACCAGATCGACGCCAAACTCCTGGCTGATTTTGGCCGTGTCTTCCAACCAGCTGCTCTTCCGACTCCAGAGCCCCTTCAGCAAGAGCTGGCCGCCCTGGTCAAACACCGCCTCCAACTGCTCAAGCAAATCACCCAAACCAACAATCAGGCCGAAACGCTCACCGATAAAAAGCTCCTCGCTCTGGTGGCCAAGACAGTTCAATTCCTCAAAAAACAGGTCAAGCAACTGGAAGGCTTGATGGCGGCTAAGCTCAAGCAATCTCAAAATCTTGCTAACAAGTCAAAACGTCTTCAACAAGTCCAGGGCTTTGGCCTTCTGACCGCGACTTCATTAGTCGCTCTGATGCCCGAATTGGGAACCTTGTCGGATACTCAGGCGGCTGCTTTGGCCGGAGTGGCACCCTTCAATCAGGACAGCGGACAACATCGTGGTCAACGCCATATCCACGGTGGACGCCATCAGGTTCGCTCCACTCTTTACATGGCCGCTCTGGTGGCCTCACGCTTTAATCCCATCCTCAAAGCCCTTTATCTGCGCCTAATTGCTCGTGGTAAGGCCAAGAAACTTGCCCTCACCGTCTTGATGCGCAAACTCATTGTCCTTGCCAATAAATTATTAAAAAATCCTGATTTTTCCCTTGCTACTTAAGACAGTTGCTGACCCCACGCGCAGCAGATGCCTTTTGACTTTCAGGTTGATTCATTTAGTGTTTCTCTATGAAACAAATGACGATTCGTAGTATGGATCAAGATCTGGAAGCTGCCATCGAGGAAATGTGTCGCCAACGGCAATGGTCGGTCAATCAAGTCGCCACCTATCTCATGCGCAAAGGCTTGGGGTTAACCACCGAAGCCGCACCTCAACCCATCGGGAGTCGTCTGGACTCATTCTGGGGAGCTTGGACCAAGGAAGAAGTCAGGAGTTTCGACGCTGTGGTGGACCAAGCCTTTGGTCAGATAGATGAGGAAAGCTGGAAGTGAAACTCCTGCTCGACACCAACGCCTACAGCGCCTTGATGGCGGGCTCGCCGGATGCCCGGAGGATCGTTTCCCAGGCCGAACATCTTTATCTTCCGATGCCCGTCATCGGCGAGCTGCTTTTTGGATTCCAGATGGGGAGCCGCCCCGAAAAAATTTGGAACTGCTCCAAAACTTCTTAACCCAATCGGTTGTGAGCCTGATCGGAGTGGATTTCGAAGTTTGTGAAGTGTATGCCCGCATCGGCCAACAGCTCCGCCTCGCGGGCACTCCCATTCCTACCAATGACCACTGGATTGCCTCGATTGCGGTGCGAAACAATGGAACCCTTTTGACCCGCGACCGCCATTTTGACAACGTCGCCGGCCTGGCCGTGGCACATTGGGAGGAATAACACTGACGACACTTGCGGGACGCAGAGGCATGGAGAGGTAAGCGGAAACAATGTTTTTTGTTTTGATCAAACCCCGTGTCTTCGTGTCTCCGTGGTGCAAATGCCTTTGTTTGCCCTGTGCAGAGAACCGAGATTTATCCCCGCTGGCCCTCCCCGTGCACCGAGCACTTGTGTTCAACGTTGGTCGTGCATGAAGAAGTCGGGTGTTACTCTCCTGCGGTCCGAAGCACCGTAGACTCCAGTTCCTTAGAAATATAGAATCCCACCTCGTTCCGCAGCCGAGTCAACACCGGAGCCAAAAGTCCGATTTTTCCACTTCGTCTGGCTTGCACCAGAACCCCCAACAGCCCGACAACGCGCAGGCCTTTGGATCTGGCAACTTCCCGGCCTTTGGCTTCGTCCATAAGCAAAGCCTGAGCATGAATCTCAAGAGAAAGAATAATGGCTTCGCTTTCCCCCTTATCCAAGAGTTTTTCAAGAGCTACGACATCACTCCGGTTTTGAACCTTCTGAACAATAAGAAATGATGGCAGATCGGAATGGGCACGCCCCAGTTCTTCATAAACTGCTTCCGGGAGGACCACCCTGGCATAAAGCTGGGGTAACAGCCCAATCTGGCCGATTTGCAGAAGTGAGGTGATGACAGAGGTGTCGCTAACGACGATCACGCGGGCAGATGTTCCAAGGTTTTAAGATCATCTTGAAAATCGTCCGGGCCGTAGTTCATGGGAATATGACGACGACCCAGTTCTTTCATGAAGTCCGTCACGCTGATGCCCGCCACTCGTGCAGATTGACCCAGAGTGGCCTTGCCATCCTGGAACAGGCCCAAGGCAATGGATAACCGGGCCTCATCGGTTGTTACCGTCAGGCCATTTAATGCCAGATCTGAAATCTCCACTTGCACTTGGTAAAAATAAGCAAAAAGCCCGGCTTTTGCCAAGCTTAGTCGGAAACAGAGACTGCCCTGCCGCCTTTGCGCAAAACCAAATGCCCCATTACCCACCCGCCCAGACCGGCTTGTTTCTGAGGTGGTAGAGTTTTTCCCCCGCCTTGGGCACATAGAGAATTCCCTCCTCTTCCCGGTTCTCAAAATCCTCCACCTTGATCGTCGCGGGATCACGATAGCCCAGGTTGATCCGCTTACACTCTTCCGGCGGAATCTGCGTGGCCAGCGTCACTCGCACCCGCGGCGTCTCCACCCCGCTCGACTCATCATAGCTCCCGATTCCATACACATGAGTCGAATGAGCCAGCGTTCCCCAGGGGTAATGCTTGAACCTGTCCCACTGCTTCAAGAAATAATCCCGGCAATGGTAACCAATCTCCCGAATCAAAGCCCCATGCACTTCGGACACTTCCTTGAGGTGCGGTGCGTAAATGATCAACTCCCCCCCATCCGCCACCACCGGCTCCAGTTTATACATGCACTTGCCCGCCACCCAGAGCTCATCATACATCAATGGTGCCTTCGATAACACGGTATGAAAAGCCCGGTCTTTGGTTTCAATGTGAATCCTGGCCGAAAGATCACTGGCCGCATCCCAAGCCGACTCCGGCGTTCCGGCAAAAAGGCCGTGGTAGTGTTTGTCATCCACCACGAAACAAAAACAAAGCCGTTCCTGCGGTATCAACGCCGCCGCTCGATCCACCACCTTGCGGACCGGCGTCCATTTATTGCCAATAATCATCGGGTTGGTCACCACCGCTCCCAGCCAGTGGAAAAAATTCAGAATTTCCGGTCCGGCAATCCCTGGAAAAAAGTATTTGTTGCCCCCGGAGAAGCCCACCACTTCATGGGGAAACACCGGCCCCATCACCACCAACAGATCATAATCAAAAATCCTGCGATTGATATCCACCGGAACATCCATCGAAAAAAGTCCCCCGGACAACTCTTGAATTTCCTCTCTGGGTATCACCCCCAGGCGATGAAGGGTCGGCGACTGATCCCAGGTGTGATTGAAGACCTCCACCTTGGCATAGATCCCTTTTCGTTCTTCCAGGCTCCACTCCATCCTCTTCAAAATCGCCTCCTCGCTCCATGGGCGGATGCGTTCCCAAGGCAATCATCACATCCACCCGGGCAGCCTGACCCTGCACCGCCTCATGAAAGACCCGAAACAACTGCCCGACAGGCGCCGTCCGCGTATTGTCAGGCACAATCACAAGAATCCGTTTCCCGGACAAGCCCGCCTTGCCAACATAATTCCTCACCAGGTTCTCCACCTGTTGGGAACTCACATCTCCGCCCTGTACTGCCAACTGTTTTTCCAACAACATAAATTTTTGCGTCCTTTGCGCCTTGGCATCTTTGCGTTAATTTTTCAGATCGTCTGACTCAAAAAACCGCCATCCACCTGAATGTCCGTGCCCGTCACAAAGCCGCTCGCCTTGCTGCTGGCCAAAAAGACGACCGCCCCCACCAACTCCTCCGCCCGGCCAAAGCGCTTCATCGGCGTATGCCCTAAAATACTCGCGGCCCGGGCCGTGGGCGTGCCGTCCTCTTGAAACAACAGTTTCCGGTTTTGCTCCGCCGGGAAAATCCCGGCGTCACCGAATTCACCCGCACTCCCTGCGACGCCCATTCGCGGCCCAAAAACCGCGTCAAATTCAACACCGCCGCCTTGGCTGCCGAATACGAGACCACCCGCGACAGCGGCAAATGCGCGGAAACACTGGCGATGTTAATAATACTGCCCTTTCCCTGTTGCAACATGGGCGGACCAAATACCTGACAAGGCAGCACCGCTCCACCAATCAAATTCAGATCAAAATTGGCCCGCCATTCCTCCGGTAAAATCGCTTCAAAGGGATGCTCCGGCGTCACCGTGACTTTGGGATCATTTCCTCCGGCCGCATTGACCAAAACCGTGGGCGCACCCAGTTGCTCATGAACCGAAGCCTGTAACCGCTTCAAACTCGCCGGATCAGCCGCATCCGCCAGAAAAAGCTCCGCCCTGCCGCCAGCCGCCCTGATCCGATCCACACAAGCCTGAGCCCTCTCACAACTTCGTCCCACCACCGCCACCTGCGCCCCGGCCGCAGCCAGGCCCTCCGCCATGGCCCCACCCAAAACACCCGTGGCACCGATCACCACAGCCACTTCTTCCGTCAAATCAAACAAATCCTTTTTCATGACAATTTCACTTTCTTTAGTTGTTATTTTTAGCTCTCGCACGGGCCGTCGAACCCCTCAAAACCAATTGGGGAATCAAACGTGTTTCCCTTTTACTGAGACCTTTTTTTCTGACATTTTCTTTCTTGGGATTATCTTTTTTGACATTTTGCTCCAATAAATGATCCACCGCCCGATCCATCAAATCACTCACCCGCGCATCCACCGTGCTCAACGCCGGGTCGGTGTAGGCGGAAAATTCCTCATTGTCATAACCCACCACCGAAATGTCCCTGGGAACCTTCAGCCCCGCCTGACTCAGACCCCGCATGAAACTGAACGCCATCACGTCATTCAGGCAGATCACCGCCCCTGGACGCCGGCGCATCTCCGCCACCTCCGACGCCGCCTTCCATCCGTAGTCCATATCAGACAATGTCTCCTGGTTAGGCTTCATCAAAATAAGATCTTTTCCCCATACCAAACCCAACTCCTGACACCCAAGCTCCAGCCCCTTGATCCGCTGCCGTCCGTAAACACCCGTTTCATCCACCCCCAACACCAGGATGCGACGATGTCCCAGGCCGCGTAGATGCGACAAGACCTGCCTCATCGCACTCTCACGATCCGTTCGCACCACCGCCCCATGACTGACCCGCAGAGGGTCCACATGCACCACGGGCATTCGGTCGCCTTGCAATCTTTTGACCCAGGGTGCCTCGGCTGACCAATCCGCGGCAAAAGTGATCAAGCCCGCCACTCTCATGCTGGAAAACTGCTGCAAGGCCGCCTGCTCCCCCGCCCCTTCCCTGCTTCTCAGCGAAAACAAGGTCTGATAACCCCGCAAGCTCAACCTTTGCTGCACGTGCTCGATCTTGGAGGTCAATGATAGGTCACCAAATCCGGCAAAATCACCCCCACCAATCGGGTCCCTCCCCGCCTCAAACCCTGGGCCAAAAGATTGGGGGAAAAACCCAGCTCCCCTGCCGCACCCAACACCCGCCGGGCGGTGGACGGGGTCACCCCCGCATGTCCATTCAGAACCCGCGACACCGTCCAGCGGGACAGGCCCAGATAGGCGGCCAACTCCCTCGTGGATTGCACCGGACCAGGCGTAATGAAAGTCTTCAAGGTTCAAATTCTAACACGTGTAAGATTATTCTTGTCAAGAACCCAACTTTTTTTATCTTGGCACTCTCATGTCCAGCCAAGAAGGTCACTCCTACGCCCCCTCCGGTAAACCCAATCCAGTTGTCCAACCAGGTGATTTCGTTTTCGCTGCCACCCATCTCGACCACGGACACATTTATGGTCAATGCAACGGCCTGATCGAAGCCGGTGCCACCCTCAAATACGTTTACGATTCCGACCCCGCCCGCGTCGCCGCTTTTCTCAAACGTTATCCCCAGGCTCAACAAGCCGACTCCCTCGACCGCATCCTCGAAGACAACTCCGTTCACCTCGTAACCTCCGCTGCCATCCCCTGCCAGCGAGCCGCTCTCGGTTGCCAGGTCATGGAGTCCGGCAAGGATTACTTTACCGACAAGGCTCCCTTCACCACCCTGGAGCAACTCGCCCAAGCCAAAGTAACCGCCTCCCAAACCCGTCGCAAATACATGGTTTACTACAGCGAACGTCTCCACGTGGAATCCGCTTGGTATGCAGGTGAACTTATCCGTCAGGGAGCCATCGGCCAAGTCATCCAAGTCATTAATCTCGCCCCTCATCGCCTGAGCAAATCCAGCCGCCCCGCCTGGTTCTTCGACAAAGCCCAATACGGCGGCATTCTGACCGATATCGGTTCCCACCAGTTCGAACAATTCCTCGCCTACACCGGCGCCCAAAACGCCCGCATCAACTTTGCCCGCGTCGATAACTTTGCCAACCCCGACCAACCCGGACTCGAAGACTTTGGCGAAGCCAGCCTCACCGCAGATCACGGTGCCTCTTACTATTGCCGTCTCGATTGGTTCACCCCGGACGGCATGCAAAGCTGGGGCGATGGGCGACTGTTCATCCTCGGCACGACAGGCAGCATCGAAGTCCGCAAATACATGGACTTCGGACGCGACACCGGAGGCGATCTCTTGCTCCTGGCCGATCAACACAAGGAACAACTCATTGATTGTAAGGGCAAGGTCGGCTTCCCCTTCTTCGGTCAACTCATTCTCGATTGCCTGAACCGAACGGAAAACGCCATGACCCAGGCCCACGCATTCAAAGCAGCGGAACTCTCCCTCCAGGCCCAAGCCTTGGCCGATCAAACCCGCGCCACCTCCTTCAATTCCTAATACCCTCCCCCCTTAACCTCCAGCCCCCCCTTCTCATGGCCTCCAAAAAAACTCCCTCCACTCCTTCCCTCTCCAGCGTCCGCTTCGGCATCGTCGGCCTCGGCAACATGGGCCGCAGCCACGTCTCCTGGCTCCTTGATAACAAAGTGCCCGGCGCCGTCCTCACCGCAGTCTGCGACAACGACCCCTCCAAACTCGAAGCCTACCCCCAGCTCAAACGCTTCACCGACTCCGCCGCCCTCATCTGCTCCGGGGAAATCGACGCCATCCTCATCGCCACCCCTCACTACGACCACACCTCCATCGGCATCAACGCCCTCAAAGCGGGTCTCCATGTCCTGGTGGAAAAACCCCTCTCCGTTCATAAGGCCGACTGCGAACGCCTCATTGCCGCGCACACCAACAAAAAGCAGATTTTCGCCGCCATGTTCAACCAGCGCACGGACCCCTACTATCAAAAGCTCCGCCAACTCGTGCGCGGCGGGGAGCTTGGAAAAATTCGGCGCATCAACTGGATCATCACCGACTGGTTCCGCACCGAAACCTACTATGCCTCCGGCGGCTGGCGCGCCACCTGGGGCGGGGAAGGCGGCGGTGTCCTGCTCAACCAGTGCCCTCACAATCTCGACCTCTATCAATGGATTTTCGGGATGCCCCAAAAAGTCCGTGGCCACTGCCAACTCGGACGCTACCATAACATCGAGGTCGAGGACGATGTCACCGCCTATTTCGAATATGCCGACGGTGCCACCGGGGTTTTCATCACCTCCACCGGAGAGGCGCCCGGCACCAACCGCCTCGAAGTCGTCGGCGAACAGGGCAAGCTCGTCCTCGAACACAACAAACTCAGCTACACCCGCAACGAAGTCCCCATGTCCACCTTCAGCCGCAGCACCGACAAAAGCTTCGACAAACCCCCGGTCTGGAATGTGGACATCCCCCTCCCCGGTCATCGCGGAGAGCAACACATTGGTATTATGAAAAATTTCACCAATGCCATTCTTAAGGGTGAAACCCTTCTCGCCCCTGCCCCCGAAGGTATCCACTCCGTCGAACTCGGTAACGCCATCCTCATGTCCTCCCTCCTCGGTCAAACGATTGACGTGCCGCTGAATTCCGCCAAATTTGAGAAACTCTTGAAGAACCTCATCGCCCAATCCCGCTTCAAAAAGAAAGTGGTTAAATCCAGTGTTCCCGCCGCGGACTTCGCCTCCTCCTTTGGACGTTGATCCCTGTGAAAACTACTAACAAGGTCGTCCGCCTCGGCATCATCGGGGTCGGCAGCATGGGCATCCATCACGCCCGCATGGTTGCCGCTGGTAAAATCCCCGGCTGCCAACTCAGTGCCCTCGCAGATTCTGATCCCACCCGCCTCCACGAGTTCCCCACACTTCCCCACTTCAACGACAGCCAGTCCCTCATCCACTCCGGTCAGATCGACGCCCTGCTCATCGCCACTCCGCACTATTCCCACACCTCCATCGGCATCAGCGCGCTCCAGGCGGGTCTCCATGTTCTGGTGGAAAAACCCCTCTCTGTTCATAAGGCCGACTGTGAACGCCTCATCGCCGCGCACACCAACAAAAAACAAATCTTCGCCGCCATGTTCAACCAGCGCAGCGACCCCGCCTACCAAAAAATCCGCCACCTTGTGCAATCAGGTCAACTCGGTCGCATCCAACGCATCCACTGGACCGTCACCGATTGGTTCCGCACCCAAGCCTACTACGACTCCGGCGGTTGGCGCGCCACCTGGGCAGGAGAAGGCGGCGGTGTTCTGCTCAACCAATGCGTTCATAACCTCGACCTCTTTCAGTGGATCTTCGGCCTGCCCGAATCCGTCCGGGCTCTCTGCCGCATCGGACACCATCACAACATCGAGGTTGAAGATGAAGTCACGGCCCTCTTCTCCTTCGCTCAGGGTGCCACCGCCGTGCTCGCCACCTCCACCGGCGAGGCCCCCGGTGTCAACCGCCTTGAAATCGCTGGAGATCTGGGCCGCCTCTGCCTGGAAGACAACCGACTCACCCTGATCCGTAACGAAATCCCCAGTTCCCTTCACTCCCGCCAAAGCCGCGAAGCCTACGAAACACCGCCCACCTGGAAAATCGACATCCCCCTCCCCGGTCATCGCGGTGAACAGCACGCCGCAATTCTGAAAAATTTCTGCAACGCCATCCTCCATCGCGAACCCCTCCTCTCCCCCGCCGCCGAAGGCATCCACTCCGTTGAATTGATCAACGCCATGCTGCTCTCCTCTTTTCAGGATCAAACCATTCACCTCCCCCTTTCCTCTTCCCGCTACGAACGTTTTCTGAAAAAATTAATTGCGTCTTCCAAAAAGAAAAAAACCATCCGCCGTTACCAAGGTCGAGCGGGGAACTATCTCGTCCAATGCTGATTCTGTTTCTTAACTACTTATTTACACAAATGGAAACCTCCCTAACGCAAAGACTCGAAGACGCCAAGGCGCAAGTTTTTTAATTTTTTTCGATTTAAATTTAATCGAATAGTTTTGAAATTCATAAATCGGATTTTAAACTCTTAAAAAAAGCGTCTTAAACCCTTTGCGCCTTGGCGTTAAAATTTTAGTTTTTTCAACTCCACCCATCAACCAAAACACCCCCATGAAAATCCATCAAGTCGCCGCCCAACTCTACACCTGCCGAGATCTCCTCAAAACCCCGGAAGACATCGCCCGCACCCTGCGCCGCGTCCGCCAAATCGGCTACACCGCCGTCCAGGTCAGCGGCATGGGACCCATCCCCGAATCCGAACTGGTAAAAATCCTCCAGGGCGAAGGTCTGGTCTGCTGCGCCACTCATGAATCCGGCGACCTCATCCGCCAAAACCCCCAGGCCGTGATCGATCGCCTGCAGAAGCTCAATTGCAAGCTCACCGCCTACCCTTACCCCTCAGGCGTCAAAATGGACAGTCTCGAAAGCCTGAACTCCCTCTGCCACGATCTCAACCGGGCCGGGGAACTCATGGCCGCCGCCGGCATCACTCTTACCTACCACAACCACGGCATTGAATTTGTCAAAACCAACGGCGTCACCGCCCTCGACTACATCTACAACCACACCAACCCCCGCTTTCTTCAGGGCGAGCCCGACACCTTCTGGATTCACTACGGCGGAGGCGATAACGTGGAATGGTGCCGCAAATTGAACCAACGCCTTCCCATGATGCACCTCAAAGACTACGGCTTCACCATCGAGAACAAACACCAGTTCTGCGAAATCGGTCACGGCACCCTGAACTTCAGAGCCATCATCGCCGCCGCCGAAGCCTCCGGCTGCCAGTGGTTCATTGTCGAACAAGACACCACCCCCGGCGACCCCATCGACTCCCTCAAACTCAGCTTCGACCACATCCAAGCCCACCTGGTTTCCTAAGCCTAAACCATGCCTTGGGAAGAAGAGAGTTCTTGTTGAAAAGGTGCGCGGGCATCTGGACACTCGCGACGGCTGTCGGAGTTGCCCGCTGCCTTGGGCGTCTTGCCCAAGGCTCTTGGTTTCAATCTCCGCTCAGTGAATCCCCCAAAAGCCGGGTTGGACGCCCGCCCGCCTCTCAGAAACAAGATTTCAACGGCATAGTTTCGGCCCAGAGGAGCAGAAAACCAGCCTGTTTCACTGGATCAGGCGAAGTTGATGTTGCCCGCGATACCCTCTTCCCCTGCCTTATCCAGCAATTGAACCAACGCCGCACGTTCGGCCACACGGGTTTTGCGGCGGATGACAATGATGATGCCGCAATGCTCCTCAGTGGCGGCCAGTTCCAAATAGTCGTCCCTGTTGCAGGTCACCATCACCATGCCATGCGCCGCGGCATAGGCCAAGGCCTCCATATCGGATGCGGTGATGGGAAGAAGCTCCCGCAAGTGAATCACCTCATGCTCCAAGGCCCGCAAGGAGTATTCGAGGTCGTCGGGGGCATCGTGATCGAGCAGGAACCTCATGAGTCCGCAGGAGCCATCTGGCGGGCCACCAACACATCGATCTCTCCCCGGTGGTCCTCATAGTAGGCCAGGCATTCGTAAACCTGCGCTTTGGTCAGGGTGGGGAAGCAACTGGGTGAGCAGACCGAATCCACGCTTTCCCCGTTTTGTAAAAGGCCGATCACGTCATGCACGCCGATGCGGGTGCCATCGATGATGGTGTGGCCTCCCCGGACCCCGGGCAGGTTGACCAAGTAACGGTAAGAAGTAGCAGGCATGAAAACAACTTAGCCGAAACCATGCCGTAGGGAAGAAGAGAGTTCTTCTTTAAAAGGAGCGCGGGCATCTGGACACTCGCGACGGCTGTCGGAGTTGCCCGCTGCCTTGGGCGTCTTGCCCAAGGCTCTTGGTTTCAATCTCCGCTCAGTGAATCCACAAAAGCTAGGCGGGACGCCCGCCCGCCTCTCAGAAACAAGATTTCAACGGCATGCTTCCAGCTCAGAGGCTGTGTAAAAATGGGCGAGGTAAAATTTCAAGAGAAAATTTCGTCCGGCTAAGAGCGACGAAGGTCTCTATCCACAAGGATACACAACTGAGGAGCAACAATGCAGGAAGGAATTTTCGCAGAAATTTTGCC
>JAAUTS010000007.1 GCA_012031345.1 Blastochloris sp.
CGGCGCATCCGCCCGCACCCGGCTCTCATCAAAGTCCAACAACCGTCCATCCACCCCCTCCTGCACCTTTTCGTCAACCACCACGATGTTGTGAGCGGCCGGCGTCCGATACCAGGCGTTGGTGATCTTCGCCCCATAACCGGATGTTCCCAAATCCGCCGCTTTCCATCCCGCCCTGGTCCAGACATCCACATTCAGCTTGTCATGATGCTCGTGACTCTTTCCGTAAGGGCCAAATCGAAGACAAACCCGGACTTCTTCATTTTCCAAAATCCCAATACCACTCTCCCGGAAAATCCGGGATCCCGGACGTGGTGCTCCCCCATCCGCCACAGACTCCACACCATGCAACAAGGCCTGAGTCGAGGCCCGCGCATGACCCGAGTCCGCCATCCCGATCAAATCAACCGTCAAGGTCCACAATTGGCCTCCTCTTTTCTTGGAGCGCAACCCATAAATCCAGGACAACTCCCGCTCGAAACCCTCCTTTGGCCAGAGCCGGTGTGCCCACTCATAATGACCACTCATTCCCAGAAGATCCACTCCGGGCCAGGAATCATTGTGCGCCGGAAAATACCCGTCCCGCTGCACCAAGCCCAGCGGTGCTTGAAACATTTTCTTGAACTTGGGCACCTCATGCACTTTCCATCCCGACTCCTGCGCCGTCATCACCAGACTGCTTAACGCAGATAGTGTGTAATAATGATAGGTCATCGACCCCTCATACCAAAAACCGTCCCCCCTCGTCCCCCAGCTCAATTTGCCGCTTCCAACCAAACTCACTCTCGATGCTCCACTCCAGCAAGGCCCGATCTCCCAACCACTGCGCCGCCGTCGCCATCGCCGACTGCATCCACACATGGATATTGTGAATTTTACCGATTTGAGGCTTCAACAACTCCACCGCCGGACGAAACCACTTTTCCCGCAGCAACTGCATCTCCCGTTCCGAAAACCAATTTTGTCCACGCCCCCAACTCAGATATCGCCCGACCGAAATCAGCACGATCGATTCATCCAGACATTGCGGCATGATCTTCCCCTTGCCCGCCCTCTCCCCATGAACCGCGTATCCCTCATAGTGCTCTGCATAAAACAACACCAACCGCCGCAGATACTCCACATAACGCTCCGGCTCCGGCTCGATCCTGGCCAGTATCGCCGCTCTCTCCATATTCGCCACCAAGCTTCCATGCACAATGCTACGCCACGCTCCATCCCAGGGGTGTCCCCGATAAATCTTGCCGCACTTCGGACACTCATGCTCTCCCGACTTTTTGAAATCAAAGCTCAACCTCGCGGCATCGTCGTTGCAGAAATAATAATGGGTCCACTCACTCTGCTCCATCGGCGGATCATGAGGCCAAACCTCCATCCTTGAATGACAGGTCTCCTTCAGCACCCGCACAAAATCCCGCGCCCAAGCCTCGCTCCGCGCCTTTGCCCGTATCTTCTCCCAGTCCAGTTCATGTGTCACTGTCATGGCCAAACATTGTAGGGGAACACCCCACAAGGCAACTCCCCAAAGTCCCTCAATTCCGCATCACCTCATTCAAAACCATACGCCAACTCCCAAATCTCCGGACCTTTCCCCCCTGTAGCTTCAGAACCAGTTCCACCAACTCCTGGTCAAATCGGGAAGCTTCCTCCAACATCGGCAGCGCCTGCACCGGCTCAAAAAGTCGCCCGATGCGGTATTCCTCCAAACCCGCCGCCGCCCGTTTGCGATCCAACTCCACCACGCTGTTCACCCACTCCTTGCGGGTCTTGGTGCCTTGCGCATAGGGAATCACATACTCCACCGATTTCTTCACCGACCCACCCTGCGGCGACTCCCAGCCAAACCAAGCCTCTCCCTTTGGAGCCAGCAGTGCCAGACTTAACAAGGGCCGCAACCCACTGCAATGATAGGTCAATGTATCCCGCCGCTCCAAATCCGCACTGCCTCCCTCCGCCCGCAAGCTTTCGGTCACGAAACGTTGAAATCCCACAAAGGCCAGTTCCTTCCACTCCTCCCGTCCCGCTCCTTCTCCTAACAAATACAGGAGGCGCAGTGATTTGGTATAACGATTGGTCAATTCCCCCTGCTTTTCCCTAACTACTGGCGCGTGTTTTCCTCCCATCTCCTCCATCCAGGTCCGGATTCGTTCCGCATCCTCCTTCGAAAACCCCTCCTTCAAACCCAGCCAGGCCACCAGCACCGGACTCAGTTTGTTTTCATTCACATCGTTCCCCGTCGGAATATAACTCCCGGTCCAGGCCAGAATGTATCGGCGACACCGCTCCGCCAAGCGCTCCTCCCCTGTCACCTGCCAGACCTCAAACAAAGCCGCCAGATCATCCATGTCCTGCAAATGTTGCACCGTTTCCAATCGACGCGGATCCGTGTTCACCAACCCCTCATAATGAATCACCTTCAGGGGCCTCGGCTCTTTTTCCAGCAACCCTGTCACCGCCGCCTTTCTCAACTCAAACAACTCCCTCGCTTCCGCATCCTCCTGCACCAGCCCCACCAGCTTCACACGTTGTTCCGCCTGCAACGGTAAAATTTCCCGGATCTCCAAATCCCCCACCTTGGCCCAAGCCGCACTGTACAAAAGGACCAAAGCCAACACCAACAGATAAACTCCCGTCCTGCCGTTCATTCTTATAAACTATTGTTTGAAAATTTTAGATCAAGCGCCTTCTCCCGAACTTCCCGCCCGTTCCTCCCCACCAACACCGTCCCTTCTGCGTCCCGTATGGATGGCCACCAAACCAAAACTTAAGCGCTTCCATCTCACCTCCGTAAATCCTGCTTCCTCCATCTGCCTTCCAATTTCTTCCACCCTGGGAAATGCCTCCACCGTGTTGGCCAGATACACATAGGCCTCGGGGTCACGACAGAACCACCCTGCCAAGCCCGGCATCACATGTTTCAAATAAAAAAAGTATATCCCGCATAAACATTCCACCGGACGGGTGAACTCCAACACATGCAAACTTCCCCCCGATTTCAACACCCGCCGCAGCTCCCGCAGCCCCGCCGCACGATCCCCAAAATTTCGCAGACCAAAAGCCAGCGTCGCCCCATCCACCGCCTCATCCACCAATGGCAAATTCAGGGCATCCCCCGCCACCAGGTTTTCCACCCCCTTTTTTTCCGCCAAAGCCAACATGGGCAAACAAAAATCCGATCCCAGCACCCTCAAGCCTTGTTGGGACAAAATTCGCGCCACATCCCCGCTGCCCGTGGCCAGATCCAAAATCAACGACTCCTCCACCCGCCTGCCCGCTTGCCTCAAAGCCCCTGTCACCCCGCGCACCAAAACCCATCGCCAATACACATCCACCCCCAGGCTGAAGAAACGATTTAGAAAATCATAAGGTCGGGCAATACGCCCGAACATGGAACGCACCTTACGCCCATGATTCTCCACCTCCGGCGTCCCAACCGGCTGCCCTGAGCTGCCCGTCATTCCTCAGTCTCCGCCCACAGACCCAATGCCTCAGGCTCCACTGCCACTCTCGGACGCAATGGACTCGGGCTTGCTTTCCCCTTCCGACGTGAAGACCAACTCCTTGTCTTTCAAATCCACCTTCACCACAGACGAACTCTTGAAATTGCCCCGGATCAATTCCTCCGCAATCGGATCCTCCACGAATTTCTCAATCGCCCGACGCAGCGGACGGGCTCCATAGGCGGGGTCATACCCCTTCTCGATCAGGAATTCAATGGCCGCCGGAGTCACGTCAAAGCGGATACCTCTCGGCTTCAGACGTTCCTCCACCTTGCTGATTTCCAAATGCACAATCTTGCTCAGATGATCACGCGTCAGTTGATGGAAAACAATGATGTCGGTCAGACGATTCAGGAACTCAGGCTTGAAAACCTTCTTCGCTTCACCCAACAACTTTTCCTTCACATGCTCGTAGTTGCTCTCATCCGAGGCACCCGCACCAAAGCCCACCACGTTCTGCTTCTTGATCATCTCCGCGCCCACGTTGGACGTCATCAGAATGATCGTGTTACGGAAATCAATCTTCCGTCCCAGGCTGTCCGTGATCTGGCCATCCTCCAAAATCTGCAACAGAATGTTCCAGACATCCGGGTGGGCCTTCTCGATCTCATCAAATAAAACCACGCAGTAAGGGCGACGCCGCACCTTCTCCGTCAACTGTCCCCCCTCCTCATAACCCACATAGCCGGGAGGCGATCCCACCAGACGCGATACGTTGAACTTCTCCATGTATTCGCTCATGTCGAGCTGGATCAGCGCGTCCGCCTCGCCAAAAACCTGCTTGGCCAGTTCCTTGGCCAGATGGGTCTTACCCACCCCGGTCGGTCCGAGAAAAATAAAGGAGCCAATCGGACGCTTCGGATCCTTCAAATCCGCCCGGGAACGCCGCAATGCCTTGGCCAAAGCCAGCACCCCTTCTTCCTGCCCGATCACCTTGTCCTTCAATTCATCGCCCAGCTTGAGCAGACGTGACATTTCCTTGTCCTCCAAGCGGGTCAGGGGAATCCCTGTCCACTTCGAGATCACATACATGATGTCATCCGCCCCCACCTCCACCACCTGCTCATCACGATGCTTGCGCCAGTCGCTGAGAGTGGTCTCCAACTTCAGCTTGGCCGCCTTCTCCTTGTCGCGCAGTGAAGCGGCCTTCTCAAAGTCCTGCTCCTTGATCGCCGTCTCTTTGTCGTGACGGATCCCTTCAATCGCAGCCTCCATCTCTTTCATCTCCGGCGGAACCATCGTGGCCTTGATCCGCGAACGGGCTCCCGCCTCATCCATGATGTCAATTGCCTTATCCGGCAGAAAACGTCCCGTCAAATAACGATCACTCAACTTGGCCGCTTCCGACAACGCATCGTCCGTGATCCGCGCCTTGTGGTGTGCCTCATACTTCGGACGAATCCCCTTCAGGATCAAAATGGTTTCCTCCACGCTCGGAGCCTCCACCTTCACACTTTGAAAACGTCGCTCCAGAGCCGAATCCTTTTCGATATACTTGCGGTATTCATTCAGCGTCGTCGCCCCCACACACTGCAACTCCCCACGGGACAAAGCCGGCTTGATGATGTTGGACGCATCCATCGCTCCCTCCGCCGAACCCGCACCCACGATGGTATGCATCTCATCAATAAACAGGATGATGTTCTTGGCCTTGCGGATTTCTTCCATCACCGCTTTGATGCGCTCCTCAAACTGACCGCGATACTTGGTCCCCGCCACCATCAGGGCCAGATCCAAGGTGATGACTTTTTTATCCCGCAACAATTCAGGCACATTCCCCGCCACGATCTCCTGGGCCAGACCCTCCACAATGGCCGTCTTACCCACGCCCGCCTCACCAATCAGCACCGGATTATTTTTGCTCCGGCGACAAAGAATCTGGATAACGCGCTCGATTTCATTTTTGCGTCCGATCACCGGGTCCAACTCACTCTTGGATGCCATCTCCGTCAGGTCACGTCCGAAGGCCTTCAAGGCCGGGGTCTTGCCCTCTTTTTTCGAGCTGCCGCCCGAGGCGCCTGTGGACGCCGTCTCCTGGCCGGATGTGGGAAATTCACCCGACTCTTCCTGCTCTCCCCCGCCTTCAAAATTCGGATCCAACTCCTTCAACACCTCATTACGTGCCCGTTCCAAATCCACATCCAAACTCTTCAACACCCGCGCCGCCACGCCATCCCCCTCACGCAAAAGACCCAGCAAAATGTGTTCCGTCCCGACATAGGAGTGATGCAGCGCTTTGGCTTCCTTGCCCGCCAGGGCTAATACCTTTTTCACCCGTGGTGTGTAGGGAATGTTACCGGAAATTTTGGTGTCCGGCCCGGAACCCACCTGCTTCTCCACTTCCATCCGCACCGTATCCAGATCCAGACCCATCTTTTGCAGCACATTGACCGCCACCCCCTGTCCCAGCTTGATCAAACCCAACAGCAAATGTTCCGTCCCCACGTAATTATGATTGAAGCGATCGGCTTCCTTGCGGGCCAGGGCTAGGACTTGTTGGGCGCGGGGGGTGAAGTTGTTCATGAATTCAGGGAGGTTGAGTGCTGCGGAATCGTCGTCGGTTGAAAAAATTCTTGGGTAAAGGTCAGGATTGAAGTTTCAGTTTTTTAATGTTCGGACTGGGAATGGATTTCAATTTTTCACGCAGCAAATCCGAGCGGAATCCGTCGCGCTCTTCCGCACTGAGCTTACGATCCGCCGCCTTTTGCAGATGCGCGGGCTGGGTAAGGACAAACAGTTCATCAATCTTTTCCCTCAAACTAAGCGGGAGGATTCCCAAGTCCACCCCTAATATCAAGAGAGAAAGCAGGTTCAGGGCCTCCTTGGAAGAAATCGAATAGGAATGTTGCATCACCCCGTAGGCCCGTCCCAGTTGATCCGCCACCATTCTCCCTTTTTCCTGCAACATCTTTTGCCGCGCATTCTGCTCATGCTCAATCAGGTGATTGATCACCTTGGTCAGACGATCCAATATCTGCCGCTCACTCTCCCCCAGCGTCATTTGATTGGAAATCTGGAACAGATTACCCAAGGCCTCCGTCCCTTCTCCATACAAACCACGCACTGCCAATCCAATCTGATTGACCGATTTGATCACCTGATTGATCTGCTCACTCAACACCAGACCGGGAAGATGCAGCATGGCCGACGCTCTCATGCCCGTGCCCACGTTGGTCGGGCAGGCCGTCAGATAACCCAACGAGGCGGAAAAGGCAAACTCCAGCTCCCCCTCCAGCTCCGTGTCAATCTGATCGATGGTCTGCCAGGCCTTTTCCAACTGAAACCCTGGATGAATCGATTGCAGCCGCAGATGATCCTCTTCATTGATCATGATGCTCAGGGTCTTCTCCGCACTCACCACCAGCCCGCTCCCCGCATTCTTGGCCGCATGTTCACGGCTGATCAGATGCTCCTCCACCAAAACCTGTTTCTCGAGCGGATTAAATACATCCATGGATTGATCAATCACGATGCCTTCATCTCCGGCAGATGGGAAATCGCAGGTTGCAAAATACCCAGCAACTCCTCCCGTTGCGCTTTCTTCAACCAACCGGGGAAGGGCTTATTTTGTAGATTGCGGGCCAAACGCACCCGACTGCTCATGACGATCCCGCGACCGGGTTCCGTCACCCCTTCCACTGTTGTTTCACTGTTTGCCATCAAAGAGAAACCTAGACCCTGACCGCCCAAAATGCAACAGCAAGACCGGAACCTCTGCCGCCCCCCCGACCTCCCCATCTTCGGGGGAGGTCTCACGAAAAAGAATCAATCCAGCTCAGAAGTCCACCTGCACCAGAGCCACCCCGGGAGCTTGCAGGGAGAAACAAATCTCACCGTTCTCCACCTTGAAATCCGTCGCACCCTTCAAGCTGTTGACTTCACGCAGCTCCTTCAGCAAATCCGGCCTCAAATAATCCGGGCTGCCCGCCTCACGCCAATGATGCAGAATGTTATTTTCCGTTTCCGTAATCCGCGTCAAGCGAGGCTGGCGTGCCCCTTCCGGCAGCAGCACCCGGATCTCCCGAAGCTCCTGCTCCGGTTTCTCCGAAGGATCATAACTGTAAACCAAAACCTCCGCCGAGCGGGCCGACTTCGTGGCCAACCCATCGTGGAGGGCATCCAATCCCTCCCCTTGCACCTTCACCCGCTCCGTGCCCAGGCGTGCCAACAACTGAAAAGCCTGATAGGAAGGCTTACGCAGACCCTGTAGATTCATCAACCCATAGTTGCCATGGAAGGCCGAGCGCCCATAACCCACCTGATCATAAATATCACTCACACACCAATAGGCGAAATAATCCGCCTGTTGCGAAACTTCCGCCATGGTTTTGACAATAAACGCCGCTTCATTCGACGTCTCCCGAATCGGCTCGCAAGGGAACCACGAGCGGCCCCATTCATTCCAATGCACCTCCCCCTTGTATCCCAGCGAATCCAAAAACTTCCGCGTGCCCCGGATCACTCCGCTGGCGAAGTGGGGCGACTTCGACACCAGATCCTCCTGCGGCCCATCAAAAGGGGACAGTGGCTTGCTGTCACTGTCGTTGTTATAAATATGGCCAATCAAATATTCCGGCTCGATCGAGTGCTTACGGCAAAATTCCATAAACTCCGGGATCCACTCCGCCCGCGCCGTCGAGGGACCACCCACCTTGAGCGAGGCGTCCACTTCCTTGATCGCCGTTACTGTGTTCAGGTAGAGATTGAAAAAATCCTCCTGCGTGCCCTCAAAAAATCCGTTCTGTAAATTCGGCTCATTCCACACCTCGAAATAACTCTGCCTCACCGTCTCCAAACCAAAATAATCCACCAAATGCCGCGTCAAATGCCGCACCAACCCGCGCCACTCCCCCATGTCCTTGGGTAAACTGATCCGGCCCTTGGTCTGAAACACCGTGCGCTCCCCTGCCGCCATCACCCCAGGCATGAAGCAGGTCGTGATCATCGGATGGATCCCGATCTCCAACAATCTCTCAATGATCATGGTGTCAATCTGCCAGTTGGGCTGGCTGTGCAGTGCCTGCTTGGGCCAAACTCCAGGGTCCTTCGTCAACACCCGCATCTCATCATCCAACATCCCCACCGCCCGCACATGCCGCGCCCCCAGTTCCCGGTGGGCCTGACGCAGTTGATCCTGCATGTCACCGCGGACGAACCAGCGGAACTGATCCACATTGATCACTCCCTCCCAACTGTGGCGAAGGGTTTCGGAAGCTTGAGACCATAAGGGACGCAGAACACTGGTTTTCATAAGTAATTCGAGATTTATGGAAAGCTTCGGCCTCTTGGCAAGCAGATACGCCGGGAGCCCCATGGTAACTGTGTCATTGCACAACACCCACCTCCACCCATCCTGCAGCGGCTCAACCCGACGCGCAGTTCTGAAATACCTCCTCCAGACTCCTCAGATTCACCAACGGCTTGGACAATTCCTTCAAATGCCCGTCCTTCAGACTGTAAATCCAGCCATGGACCGAGATCTCCTGACCACGGGACCAGGCATCCTGCACAATGGTCGTTTCACAAACATGGCGTCGTTGGGCCAACACATTCAACTCACAAAGCCGATCATAACGCGGCTCCGGCGCCAGACCCGTCAGCTCACGGCTGGAACTCCGCGCCACCGCCTGAATGTGCCGCAGCCAGTTGTCAATCAACCCATGCCGCTTGTCTTCTAACGCCGCTCTCACCCCGCCGCAGCCGTAATGACCACAAACAATCACATGCTTCACCTTCAGGATGTCCACCGCGTATTGCAGCACCGATAAACAATTCAGATCACTCGGGGAAACCACATTGCCCACATTCCGATGCACAAAAATCTCCCCCGGCATCAACCCCACAATTTCATTCGCCGGCACCCGGCTGTCCGAACACCCTATCCAGAGATACTCCGGATTCTGTTGTCCACTCAATTTGGTGAAAAATTCAGGCACGCTCTCCCTCATGCTCTGAGCCCAGTCGCGATTGTTTTGCAAAAGATGATGAATGGAACACATGTTATGAAGGATCTTGTCTAGGCGACCCGCCACTCCCACCACAAGAACAAAGCTCCCTCAATCCCGATGATAGGGCTCACCCCGTCGGATCGTCTGAGCGCGATACAATTGCTCCAGTAAAACCACCAGAGCCAATTCATGTTGCAGAGTCGCTTTGCCCAAGGACCAGAGGACATCCGCCTTGGCTTTGAGCGCGGGACCATGCCCCTCCGCTCCACCGATCAAAATCGCCACCTCCTTGACCGCGTTCATGTCCCAGTCCTCCAAGATGCTCGCCAGCTCCCGACTGCCCCAGCTGCGGCCTCTCTCATCCAAAACCACCCGATGCCACCCCTCACTCGCCTTCAGCAACTGCTCGCCCTCATCCTTCTGAGCACCCGCCTTCACCGTTTTCCATTCCACCGGGAGCATGTGTTTTAGGCGACCCAAATACTCCTCTGCGCCCAATTTGGCATAAGCCAACTTCGGTTTACCCACCGTGATGATGCGAAACTTGGGCATTACCTAACATCACGAAAGCAGTCCCAGTGAACCCTGCGCTTCCGTGCTTGAGCCTTATTTTTTCAAGGCAGGGTCCCGGCCCTCATCCAGGTCAATAAAATCAAACATGGTCAGGATGTCCGTGCGATGCTCCAACCCCGCCTCCTGCAGACGACGCAAGCGGATCGGAGTCACCTCATCATTCCAGCCCCGTTCCACATGAATTCATTCCAAATCTCCATCTCTTCCGCACTGGGTTGGCGTCCCTCGCGGAAGCACCAGGCCAAAGCCTCCTCATCACTCAAACCAGACAACACCTGGGCCTTCAGAGCATCGTAATCCACCCGTAAAAAACTTACGCAACGCTCATCAAACCCCTTTCCCAAATTGACCTGATAATCTTCCGGCAACCCGCCTTCCGCCATCAGCCGCATCTTGTCAAGCATCCGCCCAAAATAAACCAGTTCCCCCACCTTGTCATGACAACTGCGTAATTTCTCAATTTTCATACACTGGATCCCTTGCTTTGATTGTTCCGACAAAAAACCGCAAAACCCCGGGCCTGCTCCTGCAAACGACCCACCAGACTTTCATCCTTCAGATTTCGCTCCTCATCCAGGAGTTGATAAATCCCGGACAGAAAAACACGGTTCGGATAAAGAAAGGCGTTGCGATAGGCAAAAATCATCTGCGCCTGTTCCACCGGACGCAAGCCACCCCACATGCCCGCCGCCACTCCCACAAAACAGACTGGCTTATTTTCAAAACTTTCGGGAAAAGGCAGCATATCGATGAAATACTTCAAAATCCCAGGAATTCCCCCGTTGTATTCCGGCATCACCACCACCAAACCCTCAGCCCCCACCACCGCATCTGCAAAACGCTGAAACGCCGCGGGCTTCTCCGCATACGATGCCGGAGAAAAAAGTTCCGCAGGCAACTCTGCCAAATCCAACAATGCCACGTCATGGCCCAACTTCTCATGAAGAGTCTGAATGATCCCGGCAATTTTCCGGGTCGCACTGCCCGGCCGATTGGTTCCTGAAATAATTTGTATGGCCATAACGCCACCAAACTGCCCCCACCCCGCTCTGTGTCAACCCCCCAAAGCTGCCTCTGCTCTCGAAACTTGAAAACCCAGCCCGCTTCTCCCTTGCCAGTCAGATTGGGCATGGGATAGTTAATCCGATTCATCTATCCATGACCACCTTGCCCAACCTGACCCACTTGATTTTGATCGGCATGATGGGTTCCGGAAAGACCAGTGTCGGGCGACAGTTGGCCCACCAACATGGACTGGCTTTTGTCGATACCGACCAGGAGATCGAAATGGAATACGGCCAGGGCATTCCTGCCCTCTTTGCCCAACACGGGGAGCCTGTCTTTCGCAAAATGGAACAAGCCACCCTGAGCCGTCTGCTTCAACGCGAAGATCATGTCATTTTTCCACTGGAGGAGGCGCCGTCGTCACCCCTGAAAATCGCCAATTGCTCTGGTCCTCCGGATTTGTGGTTTATCTGAAAGCGGAACCCCGCACCCTGCTGGAACGCGTGGGTCAGGATCCGAACCGGCCACTCCTCCAGGGGGATCAACCTTTGGAAACCTTGACGCGCCTCTTGTCCGAGCGCGCCGCCTACTACGAACAGGCACATCTCACCCTTCAGGTGGATCGCATGAGCTGTCGCCTGGTGGCCAATCGTATCTGGTCTCATTTCTCCAAACGTCATCACCTTGACTAACCATTTCAGTTTATCCGAACGACGCTGCCCTGTGTTTTCCCTTCCATGAAATCACCCGTCACGGAAATCAAACAAGAAGCGACCCGGCTGGGTTTCGATGTTTGTCGTGTGGCAAGCGTGGCCACTTCCCCTCATTACGCGGAATTTTTAGACTGGCTCAAATCCGGTGCCCACGGAGAGATGCTGTGGTTGGCCAAAAATCCGGAACGCCGACGTGACCCACGTGAGTTGATGCCGGATTGCCGCAGCCTGATCCTCACCGGAACCAACTATTTTCAACAAGATCTCCCCCAACGCGGTCGTGTGGCCACCTATGCGCTGGGACGCGATTATCATGACCGGATCGGATCCGCCCTGAAACAACTCTCTCTCTGGATCGAACAACAGTATGGCGGACACCAACGTCCCTTCGTGGACAGCTCCGCCGTGATGGAAAAACCCTGGGCCATGCGGGCCGGTCTGGGTTGGCAGGGAAAAAATACCATGCTCATCCACCGACGCCTCGGCAACTGGCTCTCCCTGGGCGGACTCCTCACCAGCCTGGACCTCGAACCGGATCCACCCGAGACCGATCATTGCGGCTCCTGCTCCCGCTGCCTTCAGGCCTGCCCCACCCAGGCCATCACCGCACCCTATCAATTGGACGCGCGACGTTGTCTCGCCTACCTCAGCATCGAACACCCCGGCCCCATCCCCCTCGAATATCGCCGACCCATGGGGGATCGTCTTTTTGGTTGTGAAGACTGCCTCAGTGTCTGCCCTTGGAATCGTTGGGCTCAGGCCACTCGCGACGCCCACTTTCAAGCCCTGCCACGCCCCGACCTCCGGGAAATGTTAGCCTGGGACGATAGCCAATTCCGCCAACACTATCGCGGCACCCCGATCTTTCGACTTAAACATTCCCGTTGGCTGCGCAACATCTGTGTGGTGTTGGGAAATGTCGGTGGACCGGATGACCTTCCCGCCTTGAACCAAGCAGGCGACTCCTCCGATCCCTTGATCCGGGAACATGCTCTCTGGGCAATCTCTGAAATTCGGCAACGTCAGATGTGAAGAAAAATGCAAACCCGGCCCCATCCCCACTCACAACCCGCGAGCCACTTAATTTTTCTTGGGGGATTTCCCATCCAGATCAGGTAACAGAGCATCCAAACTCAAAGGCCCGGAGGCTCCGCCCGCATTGGTCGCCTGGGAGGGAGCGTTTTCCTGGGATAAACTTTTCAGTGCCGCCGCATCCACCACACCCACCTGACCCACCTCCTCCTGCGTCAGCCAACCCAGCTCTATGAAGGAATCGGCAAAGGCGGAGTTCATCCCACCGGGATAAATGTTGAAGGCGGAAGCAACATAACCACGGGCCTCCTCCGTATTGCCTGCCTTGAAGTTCACCGCTGAATTGACAAAATAATACAGGGGACTGACGGGTGAAGGACGCAGGCTGTTGATGGTTTTGTCCACTTCCGCCTTGTTGCCCAACATCAGATCACAAAGAAAAACCTTATACTGCCCCAGGGCATTGGTGGAGGTGTCCGGCATGGCGAGAAAGGCCTGAAAATGTTTTTTACTTTCCGCATATTTTTTTTGCAGAAAAAAGGACTCGCCCAAATTAAACACCGGGATGGGATTCTTCGGGTCCTGCTGCACCAACTTCTGAAACGTGGCGGCGGCTTCCTCCAGTTTCTTCATGCGAACCAAAATGGCACCCCGCAGATTCAAAGTCTCAGAAAGACCGGACTGTAGCTTTTCCGCCTCCTCCAGTTTCTTCAACGCTTCATCCAGTTGATTTTGGTTGAAGTGATTGATGGCTGCTCCATACGCCTCTTTGAATGCCTCACTGTATTCCGGCTCCTTGGCCGCATCCTGGGCGGAAAGCCCGTTCACGCAACCCAGCCAAGTCACCAACACCATCATTGCCACAGAAAGATGTCTCATGGGTTTTAGAATAACAGAGAAACAGATTTGGACAATACCTCATGTCCTGCTATCTCAGAGATGGATGAAGTCGCACCTCACCGCCCTTTCCCTCCCCTGCACGCTTCTGATCCTCAGCCTGCTCCTGCCTGTCCTTCTTCCCGCTCAGGAGCTGGACGGCTATCAGGAAGCCTTTGTCGCCCACAAGTCCGGACGGCAGGAACAGGCCCTGCAACTGGTGGACGCCCTCCTGCTCAAAGGTCCCAACCCCAAGGCACTGGAATTAAAAGGTCGGATCCTGCACTCCTTAAACAACTACAAAGAAGCCGAAAACTTTTATTTCTCCGCCTTGGAACAAGACCCGGCCATGACCTCACCCCATTATCACCTCGGGGAAGCCGCTTTCAAACGCAAAGCCTGGTCCGAAGCCATCCAATATTATCGCGTTCACATCAACAAAGTGAAAGAGAGCCCCGATAGCCGCTTGAAAACAGTTTACAGCTACCTGGCGGCGGGAAATCTTCCGGAAGCAGGCCGCTGGATCACCACTCTCGATCCGGTCGATGACTTCAACCCCGCCTACTACTTTGCCCGGGCCGCCATGGCTTTCAGCAACGGCAAAACCCAGGAGTATAACGAAACCCTGCAACAAGCCCGCACCATCTATGGAAATGAGGTCTTCAACAGCTACGAACCTGACCTGCTCTTTCTCCTCAAAAATTTACCCAAATCCGAGTCCCAAGCCCCGCCACCCGCACAAAAGAAGCCATAATTGGGCGTTGCCAAATCCCCCTCCTATCCGCTAGGTTCTTCACTCGCCCTGAACAGAACGGTTCCTGAACCGGGCGAACCGTGGCACCAAGCACGGCGGAGTAGCCAAGTGGTAAGGCAGGGCTCTGCAAAAGCCCCATTCACCGGTTCGATTCCGGTCTCCGCCTCCATTTTCTCCATTTACCTCTGAAAATGGAGCTTTTCGAGTTGTTCGACTCCTAAAAAATTGGCCTGAAACTCCTAAAATTTGACCTCACTATCCATCATGTTTGAGGATGTCAGATAAGGCGTATCGTCATGCTTGGAGATGCTTTTTTATCGACCAGCCCTTGGTTATTTGCTTCCCTACGATCATGCCACTGGAGAAATTCGGTGCTATCTTTCACTAAAATGGCCTTCAAAATAAAGTATTTGAGCCGTGTCTCTCACGATCATTCAGCATCCCGGCTTCAGGATGCTAAGGCTCTTCGTGTCCATAAGGCATCTGCCCGTCAAATTCAAAAGAAGAACGCCCTTTTTTCAAAGACATCTTCTTTCCGGGCAACCAATCTTTCCCAAGCACTTGCGGCCACCGCATTCGGCCTTTAAAAAAGGGAAGAACACTCGATCACTACCTTTCCCTCCTTGACCAAAAGGACAGCCAAGGGCGGCCCTTGATTGTGGTTGGCGGCCAGGCGGTTAATTTTTGGGCCAATAAATACCACCGCACAGAAAAAGAACTCCTTCAGTTCCGGCCATACACCAGTGAAGATGTGGATTTTTACGGCCTCAAGAAAGAGGCCATAAGTGTTGCTCAGGCCTTGGGCGTGGAAATCCAAGTTCCCCGAAAGAGCGCGGCAAGCCCTGTCTCCGCCTCTTTTGAGGTAACCGGACCTGGAGGAACAAAAATGCCTGTGCATTTTCTTCACAACCTCTGCGGCCTGAAAAATGAGTTGGTCGCAGATTCAGCCATTGAAGGCGTTTGGAAGAACAAGCGCATCCGGGTAACCAATCCCATCGTTGCCCTCAAAGGCAAAATAGCCTGCCTGCATCAACTTTCACAGAAAGACCGTCAGGACGAAAAGCATGTCAGGATGCTCATCCCCTGCGTCAGAGGCTTTCTCAAAGAGTTGTGCGGGATTGTGGATAGTGGACGGTCACAAGAAGCACGAAGGCTTTTACAAACCATCGAAAAACTTACGGACATGCTTGCCGCACCGGATGGAAAGGCTGTTGCCAAAAAATACCGCATTGATTTTTCAGGTGTTCTTCCGGTGGAGGAATTGAAAAAGATCAAGAATTCCAAGCTGGAAAAATTTCTCAGCACCCGATATCCGCAGATTCTCAAACAAATATCATTCTGAATTCAGCATGTCTCTTCAGCATCTTACATTCGATAAAATCGAGGAAGCATCACTACAGGGGCTCGTACAAGATGGCGCGTCTGAATCTAGAGTATTGGAATTCAAGGCTGATCTCCAATTGGTTACTGATGAACAAAAGCGGGAATCTTTAAGCGACATCACTGCCTTAGCCAATACTGACGGCGGTGATCTTGTTTTGGGAATGAGGGGAAAAAAAGGCGCGGCCTCAGAGCTAGTTGGCTTACGTGGATTTATTGCGGATGATCAGATCGGTAGGATTGAAAATCTGCTCCGTGATAGCGTTCAACCTCGCGCCTCTGGACTACAAATCAAAGTTGTCCTGTTGGAGAACGGGAATCTTCTTGGCTTGAAGCTATAACACAAGCTCCTAAAATAACTCCTAAGGTCAATTATGTTTTTTGGTGTTTCTCTATACTTATTATGAATGACTTACATCAATTAAAGGGCCGGAAACCACCCACCGGTTCGATTCCGGTCTCCGCCTCCACGCCATCGCCAACGTTAATTAACGTCCTATTTTAGCACGCCGACCATGCCCACTCTCGACCATTTAAAACAAACCTTGGAGCTCTACTTTCAAGCCGTGGACTCCCAGAAAAGTGCCCAGCCTCTGGACTTGACCCAGCCTGTCCTGGCTCTGGAAAAACTCTCCCAAGAACCTCATCCTTCCTGGCACCCTCAACTGCGCCACTACATGGAATCACGCAGCTATCGCAAGGCCTGGACCTGGTTGCAGGGATCTCTACCGGAAAAAGGATCCTGCTCCAAACCGGCACCTTGAATCCACTCCCCCTACTATGCTCGTTTCCGCCACCATCTCCTGCCCTCATTGCGGGGAAAGCTGGGAAATCGCCATCGACACTTCCCAAGGCAGTTACCAGACCGTCGATGACTGTGCAGTGTGTTGTCGTCCCATGACAGTCCGGGTCGAATGCGAACCCGGTGAAGTCCTCTTCATCGACACCGAAGCCGCCTGACTCTCCCCGCTTAACCCTTCAGCCTTGATGCCGTCTGCGGTGGCGGTGGCGGACCTTGTTTCTTTCCCAAAATTTTTCGCCACATACCCCGTCGCTTTCAAATCCGACTCCACCTCGGGACCCAAAATCGTGTCATAACAATCCGGGCAAACCCCATGCGAAAAATCCGTCCCCGTCACCTCATGAAAATACGTCTCCACCTGCTGCCAGTATTCCTGATCGTCCCGGATTTTTTTGCAATACATGCAGATGGGCAAAAGGGATTTCAACTCCTGAATGTGACGTTTGTATCGGATGATGCGCTCCGCCACCCGAAGACGTATGGCCAACTCATGCAAGTCCACCGGTTTGGGTAGAAAATCATCCACCCCCTCATCCATGGCCATGACATAGTCCTCCTCCCCACTGCGCGCCGTCTCCAGAATGAAATAGACATAGCCCTCATCCTGAACCGAGCGGATGCGCTTGCAGAGTTCCACCCCATCCAGCCGGGGCATCAGCCAATCACTGACCACCACGGAAAATTTTTCTTCCTGATGCAAGCGCCACGCCTCTTCCCCATCCTCGGTAACCACCACATCATGACCCAGCTCCTGCAATTTTCCTAAAAGCAGTTGCTGCGAAGCCATGTCGTCCTCGGCCAGAAGAATTCTCATAAACCCATCAACCTAGGCTCCCCATGTGTCAGAATGATGACAATCCCATCACTTACTGGCGGAGTTGCGAAAAAAAAAGCAGGGCCCAAGCCACCAACAACAAAACCCCGCCAATCGGGGTGATGGCTCCCAAAACCTTGATCCCACTCAACGACAACACATACAAACTCCCACTGAAAATCAGCAAGCCCAGCGTCATCAACCGAAAGACCCATCGCGCCTGCGGCAACGCCAACGCCAAAATCAACAGAACCACCGCATGACAAAGATGATAAAATGAGGCCGTCTTCCAAACTTCGCTTGTCCCCAACTCCAGCAAACGTCCCTGCAAGCCATGCGCTCCAAAAGCTCCCAGGGCCACTGCCAAAAATCCCGTCGCTGCTGCAATCCTAAGCATTTGGAAATATCAGCGCACAAAGGACCGGAAGCCAACACAAGTTTACGCAACACCCAACCCCTCTTCACGATTGCAACAAGAGCAGTTCCCCCACCATGTCGCTCCATTCCTGATCCAAAGAACCAACCTGCATCTGACGTCCCGCGCGTTGATACCAATAAGAGGCGTTCCCTTCATCCCCTTCCTTGCGGTGCAGGTAGGCATGAACCCAATCCCCTTCCCGCGATTGGGCTTCCTGAGCCAGGCGATGGCTGAGTTCCCAGTCCCCCTTCGCCTCCCACCACAAGGCCTGCAGTGGCAGAGTGAGCGTCTCGGGAGGCGCGGTCAACAAAAGCGAATGATGAAACTCTTCCTCGGTCATGACGGCGCTTCCTTTTCTACTCCAACCTCGGAACCTTATTCCAGCAGACCCTGCAACTCCTCCCAACTCAGGTTGCGGATAAAAGCTTCTTCACTCACCAGGGTGTTGGCCACCAGATCAATTTTCTTGCGTTGCAGGTTGACGATTTTTTCCTCCACCGTTCCGCGCGCAATCAGTTTGTAGGAATTCACCATGCGGGTCTGCCCAATGCGGTGAGCCCGCGCAGTGGCCTGATCCTCGACCGCCGGATTCCACCAGGGGTCAAAGTGAATGACCGTGTCGGCCCCGGTCAGATTGATGCCCGTGCCCCCGGCTTTCAGGCTGATCAGGAAAAGCGGGATGCTTTCGTCCGATTGAAAACGGCGGATGACCCCCTTGCGGTCCACCGTGCTGCCATCCAGGTAACAATAGTCGATCTTCTTTTTCTTCAACTCCGCCTCCACCAACTTCAACATGGAAACGAACTGGCTGAAGACCAGGATGCGATGCCCACCGCTGATGGCCTGTTCGACCAGTTCCAGGAAGTAATCCATCTTGGCGGAGGGCTCCTTGAACTCGGCGGGCTGATCCGTGGGTAAAAGGTTCAAGTGACAACAGACCTGCCGCAGCCGCATCAACGCCGTCAACACCGCCAGACGGCTCCGATCCTTGTCCTGACCCTTGGCCGTGCTGTGCTCGAAGACGTTGCGCCGCCCCTGCTCCAGGATGCGTTGATACACGGACTTTTGCTCATCTGTCAGCTCACAGAAGGCCACCTGCTCCAACTTGGCCGGGAGTTCCTTGGCCACCTCGTTCTTGGTCCGGCGCAGGATGAAGGGCCGCACCCGCTGTTTGAGTCGCTTCTGTGCCGCCTCATCATTTTGTTTGGAAATGGGTAACTCATAACGACGCTTGAAATCATTGGCCGTGCCCAGATAACTCGGCATGAGGAAATCGTAGATGGACCAGAGATCCAACAGGGAATTCTCAATCGGCGTGCCCGTCAACACAATGCGGTAATCCGCCTGCAACATCTTGGCGCAGGCCGCATTCTGACTGGACTTGTTCTTGATCTGCTGGGCTTCATCCAAAACCACCACATCAAACTCCAGCGTCTTGTAATATTCAATGTCCCGCCGCAGCAACGCATAGGAGGTGATGACCAAATCACTGCCCTGGATCCGATCAAACAAGGACTGGCGCTTGGCTCCGTGCAGAACCAGACAACTCAGGTCGGGCGTGAACTTCAACGCCTCATCCTCCCAGTTCAGAACCAGACTGGTCGGACACACGATCAACACAGGCTTCTTCCGCTCCGCCTTGGCCGACTCCGCCCCGCCCTCGAACCTGCGATAGTGCAGATACGCCAGAGTCTGCAGCGTTTTGCCCAGACCCATCTCATCCGCCAAAATCCCACACATGGAATTGGAGGCCAGATAGTGCAGCCAGTTGACTCCACTGCGTTGATAGGGACGCAGCAATGATTCCAGTCGCGATTGCAGCCGGATGTTCTCCCACTCCTTGAGGTCCGTCGGAGGCAGCCAGGTGGATTGGGTGGTCAGGGACCAGCCGTTGCTTTTCAGCGCGGACCCAATGTAGGCGGCGTAACGGCGGTCGATCTTGATCTCTCCATTCTGCTGGTTCACCTGACAATCACGGATCACTTCCTGAAACTCACTGACCGCGCGGGTCGGCAGAAGGGCGATCCGGCCACTGTCCATACGTTGATGGCTCACCCCTGTTTGCAGAAGTTTTTGCACGTCGTGCGCGCTGAGAGCCTCCCGTCCGGAACTTTCCCGGAAACGAATATCCATGGAAAGCCAGTCCTCCCCGGAACTTTGCACCGTCACCTCCGGCTCGATCCGGTCACATTTATTCAACAAATCCTGCAAGCGGCGGCTAAACTGAATCGACCAGCGTTTGGACCATTTGGGCAGCACATTGGCCAGGAAAAAGCCGACCCGTGATTCGTTGGACAGCGTGTAGAGTTCCTTCTGCCGTTGTCCCGGAACAAAACCGGAGGCCAGAATCTCCGTCCGGATCTTTTGCTCGCTCTGCTGGTCACGGATAAAGTAACGCTTCGGATTTTGATCATCCGGTTTCCAAGTCTCCCGTTCCAGACCGGTTTGGGCCACCGAACCCTGCACCAGGTAGCGCGTGTCCCCATACACCGCCTCCACCTTCGCACTCAGGCCGGACAACATCCCATCCAGTGTGACCACCACCTCCGGTTTTTGTTTGGCAAACTGAAGATCCCCGCAGCCTTCCCCCAGCTCCAACTCCACCTGCCGTTCCAGGTAAGAAATTTCATGCTGAAAGAAATGGGCCAGTTGCTCCCGGGGCAGAACCAAATCCTTTTGACGCAGGCTGAGATAGCTGACAGGCAGGCCATTCAACCAGTTCAGTTTGTTGGCTAGCCAGTGCCATTGCCCCACGGTGGCCTGCAAGATCTCCGCCTGAGGCCCGGCCGCATCCTCCAAATGCAACAACAACTTTCCGTCCGCCTGCAAATTGAGATGCAACTTGCTTCGTTGCGCCGCACGTCCGATCTCCACCGGCGCGGCCTTGCCCAACATCACCCTGGGATGCCCCACCAGGTTGGAAAAAAAATCACCGAACTGTTTGGCCGACAACATCCACATGCCCGGCGTGGCGTTGTTGTTCAGGCGTCGGATGACATCAAAAATCTGCGAGTCCTGATCCGAGACGGCATAAGTGCCTTTCTCCTCACCGATGAATTTTTCCAACGGCGCACTATGGCCCCCATGGACCGCTCCTTCACAAAGAATCCGCATCTCCCCGCTGTTCCAGGCCTCTTTTAAATTCAACGGCAACAAAATCGAAAGCTCCAACAACTGGGCGGTGTCCGCCGCGTCCGCCAAGGGCAGATAACGCACCCGACGCAGACCTTGCGGTGCCCCGGCCACGGCGGCATGACCCAGTCCACTCCCATTCTGGGCAAACGTGGGGGGACTGAGCAAGCTGCCCGACACTCCATTCTGGGCAGGACCATTCATCTGCTCCAAGCCCAGCGCAATCACATGCGCGCAGACCGTTCCATATTCGCGGGCTTGGCGACAAGAACACAAATTCTCCACCTCCGAAAGTCGATTCCCCAAATGCAGACGCGCGTTGACCGTGGTGGTGCCTGTTTGGACAATACCTTGCAGCAAGGGAGGCTCGTAAGCCACCTGTTGCACTTTGCCGCTTTCCCAGAGCGCCAAGCCCTCCTTCATCGCGCGCCAACCGCCAATTTCGAGAAGAAGTTCCTTGGTGATCTTCAACGGAACACCAGAACCGGATGTAGGCATCGTTCCAATAGTCCTGATTTCCGCGAGAAGATCAAGCAGGCTTTCGAAAAAAAGACCGCCGCTTTTTTCCTCAGAAACATGGGAAAAGACATTCCACGCTTGGCCTTTTCGATTATTTCCTTATCCTTCCCCCATGTAAGATGACCACGCGACGCCCGCCAACTTCTGTCCCTTCCAAGCCTCCCCGCCTCCGTTGGCTCAGCCTCTTATCCTCGCTCGTTTTTTCCGTTGTCTTCTCCGCCCTCCCCACCCAGGGCCAAACTCCCGATCCCGATTTTCTCAATCGTCTCAGCCAGGAGGAGTTGGCCTGGCTCCGCAGCCATCCCAAAATCCGCATCGGATTCGATCCTTCCTGGCCCCCCTTCTCCTTCTACGACAACGAAAAAAATTACACCGGCATCGATTCCGAATACATCACCCTGATCAGCCGCCTCACCGGCATCCAATTCGAAATCATCCACACCTCCTCCTGGCAGGAAACCCTGGACAAAGCCCAAAAACGGGAAATCGACATCGTCTCCGGCATGGCCCGCTCCCGCGCTCGTCAGGTCTATTTTAACTTCACCGAACCCTACGCTGCCTTCCCCGTCGCCATCATCACCCGCCTGGACTTCCCCTTTGCCACCAGCCTGAGCTCCCTCGAAAATCGAGCCATCAGCGTCCCGGAAGGCTACATCACCACCGAACGTCTCCTGGAAGATTACCCCAACTACAGTCCCGTTCTCACGGAGAACTCCCAGCAAAGTCTCCGCGCCGTCGCCAAAGCAGACGCCGACGCCACCATCGAAAACCTCGCCACCGCCAGTTACCTCATCAAAAACAACGGTCTCACCAATCTCAAAATCGCCGGCCTCACCCCCTACGAATTTGAAGTCCGCATGGCCGTGCGCAAAGACTGGATGGAATGCCTCGCCATTCTCCAAAAAGCACTCCAATACATCCCTCCCCACGAAAAACAAAGGATCTACGACAAATGGATCTCCCTCGATTACGAGAACATCGTGCTGGAAGAAAAAGTCTGGCAGGTCGCTGGCGTCATCCTCCTCGCCTCAGGTCTTATCCTCCTCCTGGTCCTGCTCTGGAATCACCGCCTCAAACAGGAAATCCAACAACGCATCATTGCCCAGGACGCCCTGCGCACCGCCAAGGAGGAGGCCGAACGCGCTAACCAGGCCAAAAGCGAATTCCTGGCCAACGTCAGCCACGAAATTCGCACCCCCATGAACGCCATCCTCGGCTTCAACGCCCTGCTCAAAAAAGAAGTCGCCAGTCCTCTCGGTCAACGTTATCTCGATGCCGTCGAAGCCGGCAGCCGCACCCTGCTCACTGTCATCAACGACATCCTTGACCTCTCCAAGGTCGAGTCCGGCAAGCTCGAACTGCGTTACGAAATGACCGATCTCCGACACCTCATCGGCGAGGCCTGCGGACTGTTTGATTATCGTAATGAACAAAAAAAACTTCGTATCGACTATCTGGTGGAGGACTCCGTCCCGGCCCGCCTGCTCCTGGACGGCGTCCGTCTGCGCCAAGTTCTCTTCAACCTTCTGGGCAATGCCGTCAAATTCACCGAACAAGGCAGCATCCACGTGCGCGCCTCTGCCAGCGAAGATAAACTCCCCGGCCTGGTCACCCTCGGCATCAGCGTTCAGGACACCGGCATCGGCATCGACCCGGAATTGCATCAAAAAATCTTTGAAGCCTTCGTTCAAGCCTCCGATCCCAAGAATAAAAAATTCGGCGGCACCGGACTCGGCCTGACCATCAGCAAACGACTCACGGAAATGATGGGAGGTCGTATCCGCGTGGAGAGCAGCCCCGGCCAGGGCAGCACCTTTCACATCATCCTGCCGGGAGTCAGCATCTGCCACCCCACACCCGGTCTCACGGAAAATGCCAACCCTCCCTCACTTGATTCCCTGCCCCCCTCCCGCATTCTGGTCATTGACGATGCCGAGTCCAGCCGGCTGCTTCTGGCCGATCTCTTCAAAGGCAGCCCACACACCCTGATCCAGGCCGAATCCTCCAACCAGGGACTCGCTCTGGCCCAAGCCCCCGGCGCACTGCGCCCGGATGTCATCCTCCTCGACCTGCGTCTGCCGGACATGGCAGGCATGGAAGTCGTCCAACATCTCCAAACCAATCCCCTCACCCCGTTCCATCCCCATCCTCCTCATCAGTGCCTCCAGCCCAGCCTCTCAGGATCTGCCCTCCGGCGTTCGCGGCTTCCTCCAAAAACCTTACAGTGCCGTGGATCTCACGCGCATTCTCGCCTCCGTCCTGGAAACCCCCAAGCCAACCCCCACTCCCCAGCTTTCCATCTCTAACCCCGCCTCCCCCATCCTCCCCTCCCAGGATCATACTCCAGCCCCGAACCCTTCCCCCTCTTTGCTGCGCGAAATCCGACTTCTCTACGCCCAAAATCGCGCCGACTTGGAAAATCTGCGTATGAAAAAAATCCAGACCTTTGCCCAACAACTGGAAAGTCTCGCTCAACAACATCAGGACAAGGCCTGGGAGTGCCAAGCCCGGACCCTGCACGAGGACGCTCGCAGCTTCGACGTCGAACGTTGCCGCAGCTTTTTACAAAAAATCAAAAGTCTCCTGGAAGCTGAACCCACTTAAACGAGGCACCCCATGCTGAGACTAGGCACCCAACTCAGAAATGCCCGCATCCTCCTGGTGGATGACAACCCCATCAACCTGCAAATGGCAGGCAGCCTCCTGCAAGATGAAGGTTACGACATTTTCCCCTGTCAGGAAGCCCGCAGCGTCCTGGGCCTGACTCGCGACATCCGTCCCGACCTCATCCTCCTCGATATCATGATGCCCGGTCTCAGCGGCATGGAGGTCTGCCGCAACCTCAAGGCGCTTCATGACACCAAAACATCCCCATCATTTTCCTGACCGCCGACGACACCCTGGTCGATACCATCGAGGCCTTCGCCTCGGGCGCGGTGGATTATGTCCTCAAACCCTTCCGCCCCCAGGAACTGCTGGCCCGCGTCCGCACCCATCTGGAATTAAAGCTCACTCACGACCGTCTGCTCCGTCTCAATGAGGAGAAGAACGCCTTGATGCAAATGGCCGCCCACGATCTGCGCAACCCCCTCACCGCACTCACCCTCTCACTCGAAGTCATGGCAGGACACGAAAATTTACCGGAGGAAATGCACCAGGAAATTCTCGACGCCCAAGGCCTGACCGATCGCATGCAGCGCCTCTTAAAAAACCTGCTCGACTCCAATGCCATCGAATCCGGTTATCGCAAAATGAACCCGGAAGTTTTTGACCTCGTCAGCCTCCTGCAGGAGGTTTGTATCAGCCTGCATGGAAGTTTGATGCGGAAAAAATTGTGCCTGAACTGCGACCTTCCTTCCGCACCTCTCCGCGTCTTTCTGGATCGTGAAGCCACCCAACAGGTGGTGGAAAATCTGCTCGGTAACGCCATCAAGTTTTCTCCCGAACTCAAAAACATCCACCTTCGCCTGGAGTCCGAGACACGCCTTATGCGCATTCGCATCCGTGACGAGGCCCAGGCATCAGCCGGGAAGACAAAACCAAATTATTCTCCCGCTTCGGTAAACTCAGTGCCCGTCCCACCGGCGGGGAGGAATCCACCGGTCTCGGCCTCTTCATTGTCCATCAGCTGGTGGTGGCTCTTTGCGGTAAAATCACTTGTCAGGATCCGCAGGAATCCGGCACTGAATTTGTGGTCGAACTTCCCCTGCTTAAACCGGGCTGAACCACCCCGGCCTCACCTCGTCAGAACCTCCAGTTGACACCCACCACCGGCCCGATGGCATCCAAACCGTTGTTCTGCCGCTGCGGCTCGGACAGGCCCCCGTTGGAGAAATGTTGGTAAAGCACCCCCAGCGAAATTTCCAGACGCTCATTCACCACATAACGGACACCCGTCCCCACGGCAAAGGTGAACATGAAATCCTGCCCCTGCGCTCCCATTGTGGTGCCACTGTCCGTAAATCCAATACCCACCCTGCTCTCGATGTAAGGGATAAAATCCCAACCTTCCTGCACAAAATTATAGCGCGGACCAAACAGTGCCCCGGAAAAATAATTCTCCGGTCCTTCCACCACCGGATCATAATAACCGCTGAAAATCCATTCCGTGTTCCCTCGCCGCCACCCCTCGTTCCCGACCTCATCCAACTGCCAACGCACCGAAGCAATCTGAGGCAGAAAAACATAATTGTTGGACTCGTTGAACACACTAAAAAGGCTCGCCGTCTCGTAAGACAGATCCACCCGGTTCTCATAAAAACGCTCATCCACCCGCGTCACCGCTCCACTCCGCAACACAGGAGAACCGTCCACAGGCTCGCTTGCCCAAAGGAAGGGAACACTGAGAAACAACAACAACATGGCTGACTTGAACTTCATCGGCTGGGAACGTAGCAAATCCTCCGGGCAAAGCAAGGCAGCTACCAAAAAAATCCCCCGCTCCAACCTGTAGGCTCTTTTTCTGAAAGGCCCCCCCCAATCCCTCAGCCAAACGATCGCCTTGCTGACTTCAAGGCGGCAAAGGTCCCCAAAGTGACTGGAACATTTCCCCATACGTGATCGGGCGACCTAAAGGAATCAATCCCCACAATACTTGATAGGAAAGGATCAAATTCCCAACCGCCAACACTCCCAGAGCGATCCACAGCAGACCTCTTCTCAACGGATAGGGCTGACTCACTTGCAACAACCAGGCCCCACCCAACATGAAGAAAAACACACAACCCTCAAAGGCCCGGCTCCATAACTGTGCCCGAACCACCAACACTCCCAGGAAGCATTGACCCAAATCATGCCCAGCATGATCAACAACCCCACCCAGCCTACCCAACCCTTCTCTTTCCATGCCCAGGCCAGGAAACCCACGCATCCTAACACCAAGCCGGGTGACCAATAAAACAACCCATGATAAGGAGAAAACAAAACCTCCCACAGCTTGGGCTGCCACCACTGAAACCCTTCCCCATCATAAGAATACAGAAACCACTCACCATAAACTATTTTCCAACCCAGAAGCTGCGGAAACAAGGTCAGCCCACCTGCCAGCATCGCCACCAACCCACCCAACGCTCGCGCGTCCCGCCTCGAATCACTAACATCCCCACCACATAAGCCGGGAACAACAGATACAACCCGGATTGATACCGCGTAATCAGGGCCAGTCCCGCCGCCACTCCCACCTGAACCCACCAACCCATCCGCGTCGGCTCCTCCCTCAATTTCAAACTTGCCCAAAACATCCACATCACAGCGAAGAACACCAGATTGTGTGCCATCGAAAGCATCCAGGTCTGGTAAACATAAAGAAAGGAGGTCAACCAAATCAGCAAGACCCCGTGCAAGGCGGCAGGGTCAGGCACAAAGCGACGCACCACACGCCAGGCCAGAAACAGGGAAGCTGCCGCGTAAAGCAACTGTCCCCCAAGCAGCGCGTATTGATACACTGGCCCATATCCATCCCTCTTGATCTCCCTCTCGCTCACGCTGTTGTGAATCAGAACCACCCCGTCCGCCAACAAATAAAAGGGAACACTCGAAATCGCCCACCCCACCCCATACTTGTTGGCCAGTCGCCCCGTCCGGGTCGGCTCGGATTTCAAATACTCCTGCCGCGCATGCTCCGGCAGGGTCCGGGTCTGTTCCATCGATTGTCTGAAATCAAAAGGCCTCTCCAAAAAAGCAGATCGCAACCAAAAATAATAAAAACTGTTGTCCCACCCCGCAATCGCACTGACCATCGGCTTCTCCAGCAAATACTTGGTCTGAGTGTGAAAAAAATAAGCCGCTGAAACCACACAAGCCAACAACAGTCCCGCCGTTGTGCTGTTCCTCAGCAGATCGCGCAACTCTCCCAACCCTCTCATGATAATCCCTGGGCATTGGCCCGAATGTTGTCCGGACTGAGCGACCCCACCACCACACTCCCCACCGCTGGCGACTTCAAACAAAATTCCAGACACTCTTCCGCGCTGTAAGCCTGCGCCCCCTCTCCCAGCCATCCGCTGCCCAATGCTTTTTTCACCAGCACGCCCCGGCCCAGCTTTTCCGCCCGCTCCAGGTTGACCTCCTCCTCCCGCGTCCAAGGATTGTAAGTCAACATGACCACATCCATCTTCTCCAGAGCCAGCGCCGTGCCTTCCACCGTTTTGGTGGATATACCATAAGCCCGGATCAACCCCTGACTCTTCGCCCGATCCAACATCTCCCCCAACTCCGGGTTGGAAAGAATCTCCACATCCCTTCCATCGGAATGCACCAGCAACAAATCCAAATAATCCGTCCGCAACCGCTTCAAACTCCGCTCCAAACTCTGACGCAAGCCCCTCGCACTGAAATCAAAATGGGAAACTCCCCCGCTAAAATCCTCGCCCGCTTTCCCACACAAAACCCAGTCCTCCCGCCGCCCCGGTAAGAGTCGGCCAATTCTTTCCTCACTCAACCCATAGGCTGGTGCCGTGTCCAAAAGGTTGATGCCCAAGTCACGACAAAGCTCCAAAACTCCGGTCACCTCCTCCTGGCACGGCAGGGCAAAGCCCTTCGGATACTTGACCCCTTCATTCCGACCAAATTTGACCGTGCCTAAGCCCAGCTCGGAAACCTCTATCCCCGTCCCACCCAGCACTCTCCTTTCATTCGGATCCTTTGAAATTTTAAAATAATTGAATAATCTCATCCTGACCAAGCTTCAGGAAAACAAACGGTCCCACAACGGCTCCGGCAGCGGCGGACTGGCCCAGCCCTCCAAACCCTTAAATTCACGGCCCCCACCTGCCTTGGGCTTTTCCAAAGCCTTCAGCACTTCATCCGACAAGGCGGGAGCCAAAGCCAGCTTACTCGGCCACACCATCACCGCATTTCCCCGCTTCGCACAATAAACCCCCGGAGGACGATGTCCTCCTGGGTGCGCGGCCTCCGCCCGATGAACCCGATGCGTCCGCCATTCCGCGCCTGACCAATCCACCCAGGGCAACAGCTTTTCCAAAAGCGCACGCGCCCGTCCGATCTGCTCCTCCTCGGAACAGTCCAGCCCCGTCTCCGCCAAATCCCCTCCCAGATACCAGACCGGAACCCCGGCCCGATCATAATGCGTCGTCACCACCAAAGGCGGCTTGGTCGAACTTCCCAACGCCACCCCATAAAACGGCTTCAACCCCACTTTCTTCACACACACCTGATGAAGAGGCCGACGCTGCATCAACGGAACCTCCACTCCCGTCAGCTCCGCCCCCAAAGCCTCGTTACCCTGCCCGGCCGCCAAAACATAATGCCCGGCCTCAATGCGATAACTCCCCCCCTCTCCTTGCAGTTCCCATGCCTGAATTCTTCCCCCCTCCACCACAAAACGGCTCTCGCATCCCCGACTGGAAAAAGATGGCCCTTGCCCAAATCCGACAGCACCCGCAACAGGGAGGAAGGCTCCAACACACACTCATTCAGCCGGAAAACCGAACCCTGATAACCCGGATTCCGCAACAGTTCCGGATAACTCCCGCGCTCCAAACGACTGGCCCGCGACGCCAAAGTCTTGCTGGCAAAAAATGAAGTCACCTGAGAAGCCAAACCACCGCTCGACCACAAAACCTGATGATCGGACAGTATCTGCACCGCGCGCAAATCCACTTCACCTTTCCCATCCAAGCTCTCGCGCCAACGTCGCGGCATATCAGCAATTGCTCCGAAGCATCATTCAAAACCCCATTCAACGCATACTTCAGTCCCCCATGAATCACCCCTTGGGAAGCCACCGTCTGCTCGCCCCCCAGACATTGGTTTTCAAACAAAGCCACGGAATAACCCTCCCGCCGCAATCGCTGAAGCAACCACAGCCCGGCCACCCCGCCACCGAGGATCACCACATCACAAGAAACAACCTTCACATCCACCGCCCCAATCTAAGCCCCAGTCCCCTCAGAGTCGAGGCTTTCCAGAAAGTTCACGCGAGTGCGAGAGGATTAGAGATTAGAAATACGAAATCAAAACTTCTCCCACTCCCCTGATCTGCTCAGATGTCATCGAACTCTCAATGACTCTCATCAAGTGGTGTAGCCGCCAGATCAGCCGCTTCTTTGAGCCATGCGTTGTCAGACTTACGATAATCCGTGATATGCCGCTTCGTTGAATCTGCCGCGCGGAATGCGCGGGCGAGTCTAGCACCCTCGACCCGCTCGCTCGGCATATCTGCCCCTGGTTTGTCTGGGTTGATATGCTCCCCGGAAAGGTAAGTCAGGGCGGCGAGACGGAGTGGAAGCTTACGAGATTCTAACATTGCGGACCAAGCTGTCAGGTCGCTGACGGGCAGATCCCCTCCCAATGTGTGATTACTATACAAATAATGGTTACGGATGAGCTTCCCATGGCTGTCCTCCATGCGAATGAAATACAACTTGTCATCTACCAAAGCGAAATACTGCTTGGCCACATCCCGCCCGTTGATAGCACGAGCCGTGGAAACTGTGATGATCTGCGCCTCTAATTTATGATCATAGGAGGTGCTCGCAGATTGAATATTAATTCTCCAGCCAGTCAAAAACTTCCACGAGCCGATTTCCTCTCCACTCTCAGAAACCAGCAAAATCGAGGCCGATGAATAGCCGGGTATGATAACAATAGTCTGCCCTGAAAATACGACGTATCTAGTCTCTGGCGTGTCAAGCTTCCACACATGCCAAGGAACGGGAAGAGGGTCTAAAAAACTGCCGTCTGTTGCTTTGGTCAAAAACTTGAGTGTCGCACCATGCTCCTTCTCAAGTTCTTTTGCGCTCTTGCCGACCATCTTGGGAAGTTGATCGGCCACTGTGTCGGCAAACCCGGTGGGCGGTAAGGCGAACAACAGAAAGGAGCAGAACAATGACACCCAATGGCACATAAAGAAGTATCATTGACCAGCAGTCACAACGTGAAGCCGCCTTGGCCGACTGGCTATTTTATTTTCCACAATATTGTAAATCATGGGCTCAGCAAGCCACGACTTGACCTTATGATCTTTCAATTTCACGCGCAACAACGATTATCTTTTGGAGTGATCGAGTGAAATATCCTTCTCCAGCTAGATTCGGGTATAGATGTTCTCTGATTCTTACTTTATCGCTGGCCATCTTCTTTATTTCCCAGTCCGTAGTTATCATTGGCAGTTTAGCCTCCTCTACATAAATTTGATCCTTGTAGGATAGACGAGAATCATTATCAGCCTCGAATAAATCATGATAAATAAAGAGGATGTGCTTCATTTCATTTACTCATGATTTGTGGCCAGCAACCCTCTGATGCCGAAGGCAAAAGGGGATTGAGTCAACCGACTCGTTCGTATTTCATTTTGTGTCAGCGATGTGTCTTCCTATTCTCTGGTAAATCAACACCTCAAATCCGGCAATAAGGAGCACCTCCAACCAACCTGCTTCTTCAGTGGGGACGTCAAGAGCTTCTGCGACCTGGAAGGAAATAATGGCCACAGGAATATAAGCAAGTATGCACCGAACTGTCACAATCCATCCGATGACGACATACTTCTGAATCAAATCAAAACCATTCCTACCTCCATTCTACACATAGGCATAACAGACTCCACCGACAGCGAGGGTCACGCTTAGAATGCCCCCAATCCAGTCCCAATTTTCGTATTCTTCAGTCTTTGGAAAAAGAACATAGGACGCTGCTAAGCCTACAAAAATAAGTAGATACGGCAGTGCTTCAAGATCGGATAAGGTCCGCGATCGAAGTTTATCTTTTAAAGGTTGATAGCGGAGAAAATACATTAATTTTGAAAAGCTTAGCTCATTTTCGGTGGTAATAGAAATTCTATTTCCAACTTGAATGCCGCCCACCTTTGGATAGCGCTTCTTGCTCGGCTTGTGGATTCTTGAACCGGTTTTGGGATACTCTAAGCAAAAATAGTTGTCCCCAAAAGTAGCCCTAGCCAGACCCACACCGAATACAGACATCTCCACTAGATGACAGATGTTCGTAGCGCTCCAATTGTCTATATCACTAGCAGCGGCCAACAAAATGAAGAAATAAGATGTGAAGTGTTGGAATTGCAAAACAACCTTCTTATCTAAGGGAGGTCTTGAGAAACTCAGCCTGATTAATTAGAGAGCTAGCTTGTGCTACCTGTTTGCCAAACCCAGTGCTCATAAACTCTTCGGTGGGAGTAATGCCAATAGGATAAGCATTCCTGCCGTAATACTTCGTAAGGGGCTCATCTCTTTTTGTCAAACGTCCGCGATCACCAAAAAGCTGCCCCGCTGAGCTGCGCGCCCATCGAGCGAAGCGTGACTAAGACAGCTATTCGGCGGATCGTATTGTTAGCCTCTTTTATATGTTAATAGCAAGCGATCACTTACCACTTCGTCTTCCAAAGTTTCCCCACCCCGCTGAAAGCGGCGCAGCATTGACCTTCCACAATTCACGAACACCTCTTCCTCAAACAAGTCAAAAGGAATATCCAAATCACAAATCTTCGAGCCAGACTTCTTTGTGCCATCAATGCTAAGGGCCACCCGCACGCCACGTTGCTTTACAAGTGCGATCTCCTCAAGTAACCGCTTTAACGCAAAATCCTGTCCGCCATAAAGAATACTTTGGCTGTCTGTGTAGGGAGGATCACAGTAGATCAGATCGCCTTCCTCGGCTTCATGGAAACTTTCTGAAAAATCGCAGCAACGAAACTGGGTGCCAGCCGTCCGGCGCCGCCAAATCTCTACTCGCTCCGAAAATGATGCTGGCGAGATAGGCTCATGTGCTCCACATGGTGTGGACATATACCCATCCGCTTTCCTGAAGCGGACCACCCCGCCGTAGCAACTGCGGCAAAGAAAGAGAAGATCCGCTCCATTCGGTGCCGCGTTGTATGAATCACGGATGGAGTTGTAGCCCTCAGGCACTCCCAGGCGATGATATTGCTCAAATCGGTCGTGATACCATGATACAAGAGTCTCGGGATCGTCGTGAAGAGTCTTCCAAATGTCTACAAGCGGCCGAAACACATCTGACGCTACTGCCCTTGGTGGCTGGAGAGCCGCCAAAACCGCTCCACTGCCAAAAAATGGCTCGCGATAAACGCGAATGTTTTTTGGAAAGAAAGATGCGATTTCATGGGCAAATCGCTGCTTATTGCCGATCCACTTGAGAAGCTGGGTCTTAAAAGGACGAACGGCTTGAAGAGGCGTGCCGTAAAACATGTCCAAAGTGTGTTCTCGCAGTCGCATACTTGTTAAATATCCTGTTTTGGGATTTTTGTCAAAATATTCTAGAAGAGGATTTGTGATTCGTGATCCACACAGTAAAGGAGAACAAGCTCTACGTGCCTTTTTGCGTGAGCGTCGCAAGTCTGCCAGCCTTAGGCAAGCTGATCTTGCAGAACGTCTAAACGTCCCACAGTCATTCGTTAGCAAGTATGAGTCGGGAGAACGCCTACTCACGTTCCTTGAAGTACTGACAATTCTACGAGAACTCGAAGTAAGTGTAGATGAAGTTATCGCCTGCCTCCCCTCTATAAAAAATGAAACCAAGTCCTGAGTTTGTAAGATTGCCCAAGTCTTTTTGGGCAACAGTGAAAAGCGTAAGCCAACAATGTGGCTATACCTTACGAGGGGAACGTGCTGTGAAAGTTCCGACCGTGGATGAAATCTACGGGGCGTTTGATGATCTGGGACTAGATCGAAAAGCACTGGCGTGTGAGATGAATGGAAAGCCGTTGCTGCAGATGCTTGGAGACTACTACCAATATCGCGCCCACACGCTGAACATCGAGGTCGAGCCACTTTTGATGGATGCGGCTCAAGCAAAGAGGGTATTTGAAGGGTTAAAGCGCAAGCTGAAACCGAAGTGCCCGCTTCCGATGAACAAGCAAAAGGGCACCAAGCAGGCTCCAGCCTATCTGACTGGAATTGTAAACATGCTCATTGAGGCAAACTGCAAAGGCCATGCCGTCGATTACGATCCGCACGAACTGACGACCGTGACCCGGAATGGGGCTCCACTCCGCACCTTGTCTCGCCGAGTCGATGGAGCATTTCCATCACCTATCAATCCTTTGGCCATCTGGGAAATCAAGGAATATTATTATACTACAACTTTCGGAAGTCGTGTTGCTGATGGCGTGTATGAGACCCTCTTGGACGGAATGGAAATCGAAGAACTCCACATTTCAGAGGATGTACAAGTGCTTCACTATCTGTTCTTGGATGCCCGCTACACATGGTGGGACTGCGGAAAGAGTTATCTTTGCCGAATCGTTGACATGGTGCAAATGGGATATGTCGATGAGGTTCTAGTAGGAACTCAGGTTGTCGAGCGACTTCCAGAGCTCGTGCGGTCATGGGTCTCTTCTTTGAGCTGACACTCATAAGCAGCCAAAACGCGAAGCGGCGTTGGCAGGCTGAGATGGTTAGCTCTTTGCTTTCAATTCATTGAGCGATGCTTCAAGTGCCGTCATGCGTTTATGTGACCAAAAGATGTAGATACTGGCTGCGAGTCATCCAATAGCGGCTGCCTTCAACACGAAGGAACTGGCCTGGGAAAAAATCATCACCCCAGCTGTGGCAAGAACCAACTGTATCGAACAAGCTATGATTGAGTATTTCATCACTTCTTTCAGCCGACCTGTATTACCTTGTTCCATACTATTGCACTTGAAAGCTCCATGGTAGTTTATTTTTCTGGATTCCAGAGGTGCTTTCAATAGCGGAAGTATTTCTAATTCCTAATCTCTAATTTCGAAGGGTCGGGGGAATCCGAGCGACGATTTTCTTTGGCAGGTCTTGGGTGTTTTTCTAGGGTCGGGGTATGGAATTTCGTCCCTCTTCCCCTGAAGTCGCCCTGGAGGTTCGCAGTTATTTTGTGCGGGGTCGTAATGCCCTGCTGACCAGGGGACAGTTCGGGGATTTGTTTGTGGATTACTACCTGCATCTGGCTGATCTGCAATGCCAACAGGCGGACAGGGAGGATCGAATTTTTAAACAATGCCTTGTCGCCCTGACCCTGCACTGCGCCGCACGGCCTTGGAATGAAACCATCGCCTGGACCCTGAATTTCCAGGCTCCTTTGCTCAATGTTTTTGTCCATGGAAGTAATCCCTTGGGCACGGTGGTGGGGCGCTGTTTTTCCGAGGATGTGCTTGAAGGGGAAAAGCAGTTTTTCTTTGCCGACCTGGCACGTCAGGGGCAGCTCCCGCATCGCAGTTCCCTGAACTTCGAGGGCGACAACGGGTTCCGGGCGGCGGAGACCTACTATCGTCAGAGTGAGCAACGTCTGGGACGATTTTTTGAGTTGGATGATGAAGAATACCTTTTCCTCTCAGCCCAGCCTGATTGCGATCAAGCCTGGTTGGAGAGTCTGAGTTTGGAACAGGCTTATTTATTGGAACAGGAAGAAGAGTTGAGTTTCCTGGAGTCGCGCCATTACCGTTGGGAATGCGGTTGCAGTCAGGAAAAATTGATGGCGGTGCTGGCGCCGAGCATGAAAAGCCAAGCGGAAGATCTTTTTGGCCCTGAATCAAGCCTGCGTCTGAGCTGTCCGCGTTGCGGGGCCCGCCATTTGATTACGAGGGAAACGCTGGAAGCTTTTCTGAGGAAAGCTTCCTGACGCATGATCCAGCAGAGACGCTGACACGCAAATCAGAAGGGGCTCAGGGGTTGACGGCGTTGGCCAGGTTTTTGCGGTATTGTTGCACCATGGGAGCGAACTCGGGGAGGCTGCGTTCCTGTTCGAACATGGCCAAGGCTTCACGGTCCTTGGGATTGAGTCCGGTGACGGTCTGAGCGGGCGCCCCGTCTTTACCTTTACCATTGAGCATGGCGGACATGTTGCCCCCCGTGCTTTGACTGCCGTCTCCGTAGGTGGAGTTATCCATGCCGCTGGTTTCACTGCTTTGACCTGACATGGCGGCCAATTGAGCATCCTGAGCTTGGCTGGCGGCCTGGGAGGCCTGTTGTGCCTGAGCCAAGGCTTGTTGTCCCGATTGGTTGGCGGCTTGCGCGGCTTGCATATCCCCTTTTTGAGCGGCTTGCGCGGCTTGCTGGAAGGCCTGACTGGCGGCTTGAGCCGCTTGTTGGGCCTGGGGAGAGCCGGCCTGCTGGGCTTGACTGGCTGCCTGTTGGGCCTGAGAGGCCGCCTGCTGCGCCTGACTGGCGGCGGATTGTTGGGATTGTGCGGAGGGGCTGGACTGGGCCATGGATTGGGCCGCACTCTGGGAGCTTTGTTGGGCCGCCTGCAAACTCTGGTCAAGCTGGGCCAGGGCGGCGGCGGTGGCAGCTTCTTTTTTCATCTCGGCAATCTGAGCCTGCAAAGCACTGAGAGCTTTTTGAAGGCTGTCCGAGGGAGGGGTGGCGGAGGGGCTGGAACTGGGCGAACTCGGGGAGCTGGGCGATGAGGCCTGCTGGGCGCTGTTGTTCAAAGACTGGGCGGCTTCTCCCATGGCTTGGGCTGCCTGGGGTGAGGAAGGGAGCGCTTGTTGTTGAAGATTTTCGAGACGATCCGCCATGGCCTGCTGAGCCGCGGCGTCCGCCCCATTACGTTCGGCGGTGGTTTGGTCCGCCAAGGCTTGCATGGTCTGATTTTGTAGTTGGCTCAATTCAGCCAAAGCTTGGTTGAAGTCCTGGGGACCCTGTTCCTTGGCGAGAGCCGCCATTTGATTTTCCAAGGATTTTTTGGCCTGTTCCAAGCTTTGCGCCGCCTGTTGGGCCTGCTGGGCGGCGGTGTTGCTGTTGGGAGGCGTGGGGCTGTTGGGCGCTTGAGGGGAGGACATGTTCTGGGCGGCATTTTCCATTTGCTGTTGGGCTTGATCCATCTGGGATGCGGCCTGAGCGTTCAAGGCACTGGCTTGGTCCTGAGCCATCTGGGCTTGATCGGCCAATTGCTGCTGCTTTTCTTTAAGTTCAGGAGAGGCGCCTTCAGTCGAAGCCTGTTGGGCCAGAGCTTTCTGCTCGTTGATCAACTGATTGAGGTCACTCAAAGCGTTTTGCAGGCGATCCATGGCAGGTTGCTGGGATTCCATGGTCTGGCAAGTTGGGTCAGGGCTGATTTGGCTTTTTCCTGTTCTTTGGTGGCCGCAGCAAGTTGGTCTGCGGAGAGGGCCTGACTGGCCTTGTCTGTGGCCTGTTCCAAGCCCGCTTTTTCCGCTGCTTCCCGGGCCTTGGCCAAGGCAGCGGCTTCTTCCGGGGGCAGAATTTTTTCTGCATCCTTCATCTTTTTGATCAGGTTGGAGGATTCTTCTTTCAGAGCGGCCTGCTCAGCTTTGGCGGCTTGAAGTTCACTGGCGTCAGGCTTTTTCTCAGCCATGAGTTCCTTGGTGTCGCGCTGGAGGGCCATCTGACGTTGCAGCAGATTTTTGGCACTTTTTTCCAACTCGGAGCGGGCTTGGGAACGCTGAAACTGCATGGACATTTTTTCCAGCTTTTGGGTGATCTCCTTCTGCTTGGTGTAGGCGTCACTGATCTGTTGTTTGCGGGCGGCGGCGTTATCGTCCAAACTGGCAGACTTCAAAGCATTCACAACGCTCTGCATCTGTTCCTCCCCCACCACACCCAGGTCAGCCGCTGCTTTGCGGATGTTTTCAGGGTTGGCGTCGAGCAGGCCGTTGATCTGCATTTCGCGCAGGACTGCAAGCAATTCAGCACGGACTTTGACGGTGTTGTTCTTCAGCTCGTCCTGCTTGATGCTGGTTTTGTAGGCTGATTGCTGGGTGGCATCAATAGGCTCCGCCCAGACTCCCGCGTTCAGAACCAAACCCAATAATCCTGCTCCGACAACAACGCCTGTCTTATTCATACTGGCAATTTAAACTTTACCGGGTTTTTGACAATCCCAAAACCGGGGAGCTGTGAATAACTTGGGCGGCTGAAACTGCTTAACGAATGAGACCTTTGACCTCGTCACTCAGTTCTTTTTGGGTCTTGTTGATGTTGTTGAGTTCATCCGCCTGCTTTTTGACCCGCTCGGCGATTTCGTCCCGTTTCTCCTGCACGGTGACAACCACAAACTGCTGACGTTTGCTCCGGCCAATGCCGGGTCCGGTGACATTGTTGTTGTCTTCCGCCTCGATCCAATAAGTCAGATTCTGACCTTCCTTCACGCCGGGTTTGGTCGTCGAGATCTCCCAGGAGTAGCTTTCCTCCCGGGGCGGGCCGGACTTGCCATCGACGGGGAACTCGATGCGATGCTGTTCCTCGGCATCCCCACTTTCGCCACTGGCCGTTTCGGTGATGATGTAAACCAAAGCCAGGTGCTTGAGGGCGTAGTCATCGGAAACCCGGAATTCGATCAAGGGCTTGGCCTTGAGGGTGACGGTCTCCTGTTCTGCCAGGGGTTGAAGCAATTCGATCTCCGGCACTTTATCCGGGATGACCTCGATGCCGTAAACGGTGTTGCTGACCGAGGCGATGCCTTCCGTGTTGACCATGAGAATGGAAAATCCGGTCAAGTCTTTGGCCGGGATGGGAATGTCCACCGTGGCCACGTGCCGCGGATGTTATCCAGCTTCATCTCGATCTGTTGATTGAGTCCCTGGAGTTCAACCTTGGCGGACTTGAGGGGTTGATTGGAGCTGACGCGGAGATTGAGCTTACTGCCGGCGAGGAGGCTGAGATTGCCGGGAGTGCGTTTGACGCGGGCCAATCCGGTGTATTCCGGGTAGATTTCCTCACAATCCAACTGAGCCACCTGGGGAGGCAGAAGGGTTTTGACCAGGAACTGTTCCCCGCGTCCATCATTCAAAAAGAAGCGGTAACTGAAGGACTGTTGAACGTTCTTCATGGTGGTGGAAAACAATTCCGGCTTGCCCACCGAACCGGTCAAACCGATGTCCTGGCTTTGTCCGTTGGAGTAAGTGATGGTGACACGGCCCCGGGAAGGCACCTGGCCCTTGGCCAGAGCAGCCAACTCGACATTGGAACCCAGTGCGACCGACATTTCACGCGTCACGGGCTCCACGATGGTCAGAGTGGGCAGGGGTGGGTTGAGCAGGAAAAAGCGTTGGATCAAGGTGGGTGATTTATCGCTCTGCCAAAAAGCCAATCCGACAACAAGCAGCACGGAAGCCAGGGCACCCGCCACGACTTTCAACATGGGTCGGGTGGGGACAATCTTGGAGAGATCCAGGACGCGGATGCGCTCACCCGCATGTTCGATCAAGGCCCGCAGAAGATCGGGCGAGCCCTGCATGGCACCCGCCCCGCCCTCGGCCAACTGCACGGCGGAGATGAGCACACTTTTCATGCCGGGGGTGGCCTTCTCTGCCTTCAAGGCCGCGGAGGAAAGGTTCAAACGCTTCAACCAGACCTGATAGATGGAAACATGCGCCAGCCAACCCAGCAGCGCGAGGTCCATGAGGAAGAAGAGAAGACGCACCATCCAGGGGAAATCCAGCCACCAATCCAAACAACATTGCACTGCGATCAAAAGCGCGGCGGAACCCAGGACAAGAAAGACCCCCTGAGTGATTCCGGTGTTGAGATGACGGCTGATGATGGCTTTGAGCGGAGCCAGAACTTTGTGCGGCAGACTGAGCCGTTCCGGGGTCCGTCCGCCGGGCAAAACCAGAGTGGGGGCAGCCACCGAGGCCAGTGACTTGGTCACCGTCCTCTGCGGAGCCTGCTGCGGCTTGTCTTTCTTTTAAAAGTGCCATGAAAACTTATTTTAATTGCCAAAGTCTGCGCATGAGCCATTCCGCGCTGAAAAGCAGCACGATCAACAACAAAAGCCAGGGAGAAAAGACCAGATCCACTTTCTTGAACACAGTCAACTTGCCGGACTTCTCCGCCAAGAGGTCGGGCAGACGATCCAAATCCTCCTCGCGCAGCACCTTCCCATCTGAACTGGCTGCCATGCCTTCCAGCATCTTCAGATTCATCCCCGTCTCGATAAATTCCAAACGCGGATCCACCGCCTCAAATTTCAAGCTGGCGTTCGCGTCCCGCAGGATGGAGTAGCTGAAGGCACCGGCTTCCTTGATCAATAGCTCGGCCCGATACTCGCCCGGACGATCCGGCACGGCCTGGAGACGGAATTCCGATTTCTGCGGCACAGGTTCCTTCTGTCCTTCACGGGCCTCCGGTGTGAAGGTCAGGATGCCCGGCACCACCGGATCGGTCAGCGGATCGTAGCCTTCCTTGTAAATCTTGCCGGAGAAAATCGCCTTTTCCCCCGTCATGTAACGTGGTCGATCCGTCTTGATCTGAGTGGTGGCGGAGGCATTCAACAGACGTTGCAGGGAAAAGCTCTGCATGATCTGACCCCATATTCTGGTGTAATACTTTTCCCCGACGCGGTGACGCCAGCGATAGGTCTCGTCCATGCCAAAATACAAGACCTGTCCCCCTCCATAGCTGTGGATGGCAATCACGGGCATGGGACCCTCACGGGTGGCCTTTTCCGGGGTCGGATCCACCAGCAAGGTCTCGGCGGAAGGCTTGGCCCGGGAAACGCGGGCGGTCCAGCGAACGCCTTGGAATGATCTCCAAATTTTCAAATTTTCCTCCGGCTTCTCCGACAGACTCAACAACGGAGAAACCTCCCCAGCCGGAGTCAGCAGAAGCTTGGTCGGAGCCGGGTAACGCTCCAGTTCCGGAGATTTCGGCTTGGCCTGGGGATCAAGCTCCACCGGGAACAAAGGCTCCAGGGGCGTGCCTACATAGGTGTAGGGATTATTTTTCGGCCCGGACAAAAGAATCAAACCACCACTGAGCTGCTCCACCCATTCATTGATCAACTTCATGCGTGTCTCCCCCAACGCCTCGGGTTTCACATCACCCAAAATAATAATCTGATTGTCAAAAAGCGGACCTTTGTCATCCGGCAGTTTTTCCAAAAAGGGAGAATCCGGCAGGGCACTCAACCCAGGATCTCCGTCCAACAAAACACATTTCACTTCCAGACGCCGATCGCGCTGTAACATGGCCAAAAGATATCGGAAATCCCAGCGCGGCTCCTGCTCGATGTAGAGCACCTTGATTTTATTGTCCACGACCTGAATGCGGTTGGTGACAGAGTTGTTATCCTTGGCCGCCTCATCCGGCTGGGCTTCAATGAAAGCTTCCAGGGTCATTTCCCCTGTTTTCTCCGGAGTGAAAGAAACCTCCACCTCCTGCTCGTCCCCGTCCTTCAAGGTCACGGGCTGGGTATCCACGACTTTTCCGTCCGCCTTCAATTGAAGCTGCACCTCGCGTCCCGCCATGCTCTGGGAGCGTAACTTGACCGTCATGACGGTCTTCTCCTTAAGAAATGCCACACGCGGACCCACCATGGCGGAGACGATGATGTCGTTCGGCGCCGTGGTGCCTACCGCGTAGATGAAGAGCGGGATGCCATCCTGCTTGGCCAGGGAGGCTACCTCAACCGGAGGCACCCCGCTGTTGTTGGCTCCGTCCGTAACCAGCAGCACACCCGCCAGAGGTTGCCCCCGTTTCTTATCCAAAATGCTGCGCAAACCATCTCCCAGAGCCGAGAGGTTGTCCTCATACTTGATCCCGCTGAAATATTCCGCTGCCCTCTCAATCGGGAAAGGCTCCTTGCCCGTGCCCGGCGGCAGGGGGGAGCCCAGCTCGGCATTGTAACGTCCCACGGCGTGGAATTCCAGATTGGCCTTCTCGTAGAGCCGGGGCCATAGATTCAGATCTTTGTTGGCCGCCAGTTCCCTCAACAAATCACCACGGGAAATTTCCTTGTATTTGTCAGGGAAACTTCCAGGCAGATTTTGTTTAAGCCCCTTGTCCGGCGCTATCAAGCCTGCCGCCAACGCCGCACGCTTTTGATCGTCCGGTTGGCTGCGCTTATCCCTCAGCGTCATGCTTTGGGAAACATCCAACAACACCAACAAGGTCTGACGCACGGGCTCCTCGATGGTCATCAACAACACAGGCCGCACCAAAAAGAGCAAAAGCAGGGCATAACAAAGAATCCGCGCCGAAGTCATCAGCACACGGCGGAATTTTGAGATTCCCGGCGCAAATTTCAGATAACCCACCACCGCCAAAGCCGTCAGGATGACAAAAAGGAAAAAGGCCCAACCCAGGTTCATACCGTCGTAGGAAACGGTGAACTCGTGTTGTCCCTCCGGCAGACTCGCCCCCGGCGCCAAAATACGGATCAACAGATCAAGCATGACGCCTCTCCTGTTGTTTCTTCCGTCCGGTTGTGCTCTGGTGGATCATGAAGGTGGATGACTCATCTCAAACGACTGAAGTGATGGGCCAGGATCATTTCCGCCAGGGCCACCACCAACGCGGCAGTGATGAAAAAATACCAAAACTCTTTCGGAGGCACCGCGCGCCATCCTGACAGGACGGATTTTCCCGTTTCCCCGCCTTTTTCCCCACCCTCAGGGGCCGAAGCCTTGCCCTCCCCTTCCAAAAAAGGCCTGACCTTGTCCGCCGGAGCCTGCACCAAATTGGACTCCTCCGCGTCTGGCTGGACGGAAAAGATGAGTTCGGGTTTGGGATTGTCCCCGATGAAGATGCGATAGGTCCCGGACAACTCGGTGTCGCTGTAACGAACGGAAGCTTTTTTATCAATAAAATCCACCTTACCCGCAATACGGCGCTGCGCCTTCTCCTCGGGACGCATGACAAAAAAATCCTTTCCGATAAATTCCAACGAAAACCTCCCGCGTGAAAGGTTGCCGGGGGCGCAGCACCAGGTCATTCTGTTCATTCCCCGGTGATATAGCCC
>JAAUTS010000065.1 GCA_012031345.1 Blastochloris sp.
GAAGGGGCAAGCCTTGGCACTTAAAAAAATGAAGGCGGGAGCGGATGGAGCCGCGCTGCATGAGGAGGTAAAGACCTATTTTAAGGAGCAAGGTTATCCCACGGAACAACGTGCCGGGAGATGGGTTGGTTTTTTCCATGGGACCGGGCACAGTTTGGGTTTGGAAATTCATGAAGCACCACGGTTCAGTGCAGGCCGTTTTCGCCGTGGACAAGTCATGACGGTGGAGCCGGGCTTGTATTATCCTGGGCTGGGTGGGGTGAGGATTGAAGACTTGGTGGTGATCGAAGCCAAAGGAATCCGGAATTTAACCAAGGCCCCGGATGTTTTTGAGTTGGGATGATTTCAGGCCCCGACGAAAACTCATGAACGAATCAAACACCATTCTGAGTGTGACGGATCTGACTCAACAGATTCGTGATGTGTTGGAAGCGGGTTTTGGTCAATTGGAGGTGAGAGGGGAAATTTCCAATCTGCGACGACAAACATCCGGCCACATTTATTTTACGCTCAAAGACGCCGGAGCGCAGATCAAGGCGGTATTTTTTCGTGGTGAGGTGCTCCGCGGCTTGAAGTTCGAACCCAAAGACGGAATGGGGGTGGTGGTCCATGGGCAATTAACGGTGTACAATGTCCGGGGAGAATATCAACTCCGCGTGATCCGTATGTTGCCGGAAGGCAAGGGCACCTTGCAGGAACAGTTCGAGGCCCTGAAACAGAAACTCCTCGCTGAGGGTTTGTTCGAGGAATCACGAAAAAAAGCTCTGCCGGTTTTTCCCCGTCACATTGCGGTGGTGACTTCTCCGACCGGAGCGGCCCTGAGGGATTTTTTACAAATTCTGGGCCGTCGCTGTCCACGCTTGTTCATTCAGGTTTTTGGGGTGAAAGTCCAAGGTCAGGGAGCCGAGGAGGAGGTGGCGACGGCTGTGGAAATTTTAAACCAACGCGCCGAGGTCGAGTTGATCGTGGTGGCACGGGGTGGCGGTAGCATCGAGGATTTATGGGCCTTCAACGAGGAGGTTCTGGCCCGGGCCATCGCAGCTTCCGACATTCCAGTGATTTCCGCGGTAGGCCATGAAACAGATTTTACCATCGCAGATTTTGTGGCCGACCTGCGCGCACCGACCCCATCGGCGGCGGCGGAGTTGTTGAGTTTGGCCGATGAGGAATGGCGGGATCGTTTGCTGGAATTGCAGCGGAGGTTGTCGCGGGAGACCCGGAGTCTTTTGGAAGTGCATCGTTCGAAGATTCAGAGGTGGAAGACTCATTATGTTTTCCAGGAACCTCTACGCTTGGTGGAGCGTTGGTTTCAGCGCACGGATGAGTTGAGGGAGAGGCTGCAACGGGTCTTGCTTATGCGACGGATGCAGGCCTTGGAGCGTATGGTTTATTTGCGTCAGCGTTGGCAGGGGGTGGATCCGAAGCGCAAAATGAAGGAACTGCGCCTGCATCTCAAGGCACGGGAAAATCAACTGCGTTTGTTGTCCCCGGAAAAACGTTGCAGCGTGGTTATGTGATGACTTTGGACGCTGAAGGGCGGATTGTGCGGAGTGTGAAGCAGGCGGATCAGGCCATTCACCTTACCCTACGTTTTAGTGATGGGGAACGTCGCGCGAGAGTTCAGGGAGATTCCTGAGTCACTTGGTTGTCATGGTTTCATTGGAACGGGGTCTGGAAGTTGTCGTGCATATGTTGTCTGATGATGTAGGTTGAATCTTATGTCCAGAGGTGCGTTTTTTGATAGTGTTTCTCATTACTTTGATCGGGCGGCCGCTTTTTCTTCGATTGAGCCCGGTATTCTTGAGCAGGTTAAATCCTGCAACTCCGTCTATCGGATGCGTTTCCCCGTCAAGAATGACGACGGCTCCATCGTCGTGGTGGAAGCGTATCGGGCGGAGCACAGTCATCATCGGCTGCCGACCAAGGGAGGTATCCGTTTCAGCATGGAGGTGCATCTGGATGAAACCATCGCCCTGGCGGCCTTGATGACTTATAAATGCGCTGTGGTGGGTGTGCCTTTTGGTGGGGCCAAGGGAGGGGTGCGGCTGGATGCGGGGAAAGTCTCTGATGCATTCCGCGAGCGGTGACGCGGCGTTATACGGCGGAGTTGATTCGTAAAAATTTCATCGGACCCGACATTGATGTGCCTGCTCCGGATTACGGAACGGGAGAGAGGGAGATGGGTTGGATTGCGGACACTTATAAAAATCTGAAAATGAATGAGGGCAATCCCTATGCCTGTGTGACGGGTAAGCCGGTGGCGATGCAGGGCATCATGGGGCGTAAACAAGCGACGGGTTTGGGAGTTTTTTACGGAATTCGTTGCTGTGTGAGTCGGGAGGAAGACATGAAGGGCCTGGGGCTCGGCGTAGGCTTGGAAGGAAAGAGGGTGATTGTGCAGGGTTTGGGGAATGTGGGTTATCATGCGGCGTATTATTTACAGAAGGAAGGAGGAGCCAAGATCACCGGAATAGCGGAAAAGGAAGGGGGGCTGTATCGGGCGGAGGGTTTGGATGTGGAGGCGGTGTTCCAACATCGTCAAGCGAAGGGCAGCATTCTGGATTTTCCTGGAGCGGAAAATGTTTCGGACCCTGGAGAGTTGCTGGAGCGTGAGTGTGATATTTTGGTTCCGGCGGCTTTGGAGAATCAGATTACAGGGAAAAATGCCGAACGTATCCAAGCCAAATTGGTCGCTGAAGCGGCCAACGGGCCGGTTGATTTTGAGGGGGAAAAGATTCTGCACGAACGCGGGATATGGGTGTTGCCCGATCTTTATCTGAATGCGGGAGGTGTGACGGTTTCCTATTTTGAGTGGCTTAAAAACAAAGCCGGGGTCAGTTTCGACCGGATGATTTCGCGACATGAGGAGTTGGTCAAACGCGAACTGCTGGACGCGATGGAAGACATGACGGGCGAAACTTTGGCGACGGAAAGAAAGGCCAGACTGATCAAGGGGCCGCGTGAGGAGGAGCTGGTTTTTGCGGCTCTGGAGGAAACGATGCGGCGTGCATATGAGAGAATTCATGATCTCTGGAAGGGGCGTCATTTGCCGGATTTGAGAACGGCGGCTTATCTTTATGCCATCGAGCGTGTGGGTGATAGTTACAAACAGCACGGAATTTTTCCTTGATGGAACAGGGTGAGGCACGGTCACTTTGAGTTCTTGCATTCTGGGCCAGCCCTTCCACTGTTTTCTTATCTATGGCAACACAAGAACAGATTTTGGATGCACTCAGGCAAGTGAAATATCCCGGATTCAGCCGGGATATTGTTTCCTTCGGCTTGGTTAAAGCGGTGGCGATCGATGGCGCCGAGGTCCGTTTGCAGATGGAAGTGACCACGGGGGATGCACGCATTGCCGAGCAGTTGAAACAGGACATTGAGAAGGCCTTGGCTGGTGTTGCGGGAGTGGCCACGGTGGAGATTGATTTGAAGGTCACCGCACCTGTCCAAGCCGCCATGCAGGCGGGGGATCTTCCGCAAAATCCCATTCCAGGCATCCGCCACATCATTGCCGTGGCCAGTGGCAAGGGTGGGGTGGGGAAATCGACGGTGGCCTCCAATCTGGCTGCGGCTTTGGCGCAATTGGGTCACAAGGTGGGATTGTGCGATTGTGATCTCTATGGCCCGAGCATCGGACTGATGTTTGGCAGCACCCAGCGCCCTACGGTCAATGAAGAGGAACAGATCATTCCCATCCGGCGTCATGGTCTGACCCTCATGAGCATGAGTTTTCTGGTGGATGAAGATGCGCCTGTGATTTTGCGCGGTCCCATGGTGACCCGTTACACCCAGCAGTTTCTACGCAGCGTGGCCTGGGGAGAGTTGGACATTTTGGTTTTGGATCTGCCTCCCGGGACCGGTGACATTCAACTGACCATTGTGCAGACGGTTTCGCTGACCGGGGCGGTGGTGGTCAGCACACCACAGGAAGTGGCTTTGATTGATGCGCGTAAAGCGGTGGCCATGTTTCAGAAGGTCAACGTGCCAATTCTTGGCCTGATTGAAAATATGAGCTACTTCGAGTGTCCGAGCGACGGGAAACGTTATCATCTCTTTGGACAAAACGGTGGGGTTAAGGAAGCGGAGCGTCAGGGGGTGCCGCTCTTGGCCCAGGTGCCGATTGAAGTGGAAACCCGCGAGGCGGGAGACCAGGGGATGCCCGTGGTTTTAAAAAATCCTCAAAGTTTATCCGCGCAAATTTTTGTTCAGGCAGCGGCCAGGCTGGTCAAAATTATCGGGTTTTAAAAAAGAAAAGGCCGAGGCCTCATTGGCCCCGACCCGACTTTTAATCCTCCGCCTGATCCCCAGCCGGACACATCTTGACCAGTCTGGGATGAAATGACCCCAGCACCTCGATCAAATCTGTTTGTGCCTGCATGACAGTGTGGATGTCTTTATAAACTCCCGGCACCTCATCCAGTCCGGCGGACAAAAGCTCAACTCCGGCTTCCGCCAGTTGCTTTTTTACCGCACTCCAGGTGAAGCTCTGTAAGGCTTTGCTCCGGCTCATGACCCGTCCCGCACCGTGAGATGCGGAGTGCAGGGATCTGGTGGATCCTTTGCCCCGCACCACAAAACCGGGGGATGCCATGGAACCTGGGATCACTCCCAGCACACCTTTCCCGGCGGGGGTAGCCCCTTTCCGGTGAACAATCAAATCCCGTCCGACGCCCTCCACTTCATGATGTTCCTTCCAAGCGAAGTTGTGGTGATTTTCGATATCAAGAATCACCTTGGCTCCAAGCTCTCTTGTAATGTGTTGGTGAATGACCTGATGGTTGGCCGCGGCATAATCACCCATCAGGTTCATTGCATCCCAATATTCCCGACCCGGCTCGGTATCAAGATCGAGCCAAGCCAAGTGCTTGAGTTCCTTGGGCAGTTCCGGGTGTTCCTCCATGGCGATCCTGCTGTAGTGATTACAGACTTGGGCACCGGTTCCCCTGGAACCACTGTGACTCAAGAGTGCCAGATATTGCCCCGGTTCAAGACCCTGAGAGGCTTCGCTGACCGAATACACTCCGAACTCGACAAAGTGATTGCCCGAACCGCTGGTTCCCAACTGAGCCCAGGCCTTGTCTTTGAGGCGTTGCGTGATGGGGGACACCGACCAATCCTGGTCCATGACCGCGTGTTGCCGTCTTTTTTGGAACACGGCACCCACACCGAACCGGGTTTCATTCTCCAGAATATTGATCAGGCGATCCTTTTGGCCCGCCATGGTTTTGGCTGGTTCATCATATACCGTCAGCTTCATACGGCAGGCGATGTCCACGCCCACGGCATAAGGAATGACGGCCTGTTCCGTAGCCAAAACTCCTCCGATGGGCAGACCGTAGCCGAGGTGTGCGTCCGGCATCAAAGCACCCGCCACCGCCACTGGCAGGCTACAGGCATTCTGCATTTGCAGAATCGCATTGGCATCCAAGTCCTTGCCCCATTGAGTCCAGGGAGCGGGTTGATCCCTTTTCTGGAAGCTGGGAATCATCAAGGCCTGGGCCAGAGCCGCCCGCAGAGGGTCGCTCTGATAGGCCAGCGGCTCCTTCAGCACTTTTTTGAATTTCCTCCACCAACAGCGAGGCATCACCCTTCTGCTTCATCCATTCCTGGATAAAGAGTTGGGCCTCCCTCAGAGCCTTACCCTCAGGCACTCCGATACTGATCAAGTCTTTCGCTTTCATTCACTTTTACTTTCAATTTTGTCCGCATTCATTTCAAAACCATCCGTCTGGGTTGGATGTTGTCTTCATCCAATTCATCGTTCTCCGCCAGAATATCCGCCAGAGAAAGGTGTTGGCCTTCTTTCAAACATTTCCCTTGGGACTCGGCCAGCTTTCCGGCTTGTTCCGGGGACAAGTGTCCGAAATGTCTCCGCGCCACCAGACGACCAGGGCGCAACAAGGCTTGGTCGATCTCATGGATCCCACAGTTCACGGTGGCGATGATCTGGAGTTTCAAAAACTCCCCCAGGATGCCATCCGTGATGTTTAACAACACACTCACCTGTTTCCGATTATCCTCATGACGGGGAACCAGGGCGGACTCGGCATCCTCCAGGATCACCACGAGATTTTTCGACAAGGCCCGACGACGTTCGCCTGACCAGAAGTCGATCAATTCCGGATTTTTCAAGGCATCGAGATTGGATGAGGGCAGGAAATAAAACCGGTGACTGTCTTTCAACAGACGCATCAGTTCCCGGATGTAGGTTGTTTTCCCGGTTCCCGGTGGACCTTCAAAGATACTGATCCCCGTTTCCCGCGTACAAAACCTTTCCAGAAAGGCTTCATGCCAGGATACAAAGCCTCACCGTAGAACAGGGTCAACTGCTCCTCCGTCTGGGTTTCGGTATCCGTCAAGGCAATCTCCTCCGACTCGATTCCGCAACAGGTTTGTTTGATCAGGAAGAAACAAGGGTCTTCCTTCTCCGCTTTGGCGCGATAACAAAGCATCAATCCCTCGGCAATATTTTCGGCCTGCCTTGGATAACGGGTGAAGATCCGCATCCAGTTTTTCTGGGCGTAAACAAAGCAGTCATCGGCCAAGCCAAAGACCAGGTGCTTTTCCCGGTCTTCCTTATCTTCTGCTTTGCCTTCCTCGGGAATGCGATAGGTGGCGGAGGATCTGAGTCAAACAATCACTCAAATCCCGCTCTAAGGCATCCAGTCTCCAGGGACCTTCCATCCAGGCACCATGCACCGAGCCCTGTGTCAAAAAGCCGGACAAGGCACCTTGCAGCCACTTGTCCTGGTCGAGGGTCAGGTGGGCCACGGCTCCAGCCATCTTCTGCGGTTTCCCGGAAGTGGAGGCGGAGCTTTTCAAACGATTTTTAACTTTCATAGATAAAACGAATTCTACAGGGGCATGACTTTGCATGCCGGGGGGGTTGAATCCACCATTCCCTCGATCTCGAGGGTGGTGGCAAGGGGGCGATAGCGGGGTGGGGGATTCCGGACTCAGCGCCCGGATGCCGCCGAGTCGTTCAGGTAAAATCCATGAATCGACCGCGGCATCACGCAGGCAGAGCGTTCGGAATGGTTCACGCGCAGATCGTTGCTTGAAATTTTCATGGGTTCTCCTTGATTGAGTCCGCACATCCCAACAGATTCTTGAACATTTTGCATTGTAGAAATTTGTTGTATACCTTACTAAATAGTCATGAATAGAAATTCCCTTTTCCAAATGCGAGGCCTGTCCCTGGACCGATTACGGACCTTTCTGGCTGTGACCGAGGCGGGAGGCATTGCCAAGGCCGCCGGCCCGACGCAGTGCGGCAAAGCCAGTTCTCCCGCCAAATCGGGGAGTTGGAGACCTACTTCGGAGTCGAACTGCTCAAGCGCAGCGGCAAGTCCCTGCTCGTGACCGAGGCGGGACGGCAGCTTGCACAGGTCGCCCGGGAACAGTTTACGGGGCTCACGGACTTTGCCGCCTTTTGCCAAAATCGGCCGCGTCGATATGTCTTGGGAGCTGGTGACAGCATTTTGCACTGGGTGGTGTTGCCCCGGATTGGTGCCTTGATGAAGTCACCCACTGGCGCCGTGTTTGCCTTGAAGAATCTGCGTTCGCGCGACATCGCCACGCAACTCTTGGAATCGCGCCTGGATTTTGGAATTTTACGACAGGCCAGAGTGCAAACGCCGCTGAAGTTTTCCCCCTTGGGCACCGTGCGCTATTCGTTGTTTATTCCGCCGAGCCTTTGGTCGTCGCGATGGAAAAAGGATTCGCGCGCCTCGCTGAAGGAATTGCCTTGGGCGACGCTGGGCACGGATGGGGAATTTCTGGAACAGTTGGAGGAAAGTTCAGCCCGATCCAAAGTGCTGCTCAACCTGCGACTGTTGACCGATAGCTTCCCCCAGGCCGCCCGTGCGGCTTTGAGCGGAAGTTTTGCCGCCATCCTGCCCGCTCATGCCGAGGCCGACCCCTTGTTGCGCTCGCTGCATCGAATCGATCCCCCTTGGCTGGGGAAACTTCATCGACAGGTTGTTTTGGCCTGGAATCCGCGCCAGATTAAAATCCGCACCCACAGTGATGAACCTCTTAATCTCCTGCGCCAGGCTCTGGTGTTTTGATCCCGGTCCTGATCGAATGAGGCTGGATTCTGGGGTGGGAGATGCTTGAGGCGTGTTCTTTGACATTGACCGAGCGAGTTGGCCTTTTAGGATATGGGGATGTCAGATACAGATGGAGTGGCCGATTTGGTTCCAGCGGGGATTTTATCCCACATTTCCGTTCAGGATTTGGAGACCTTGAAGTTTTATGGTGTTTTTGGTGAGTTCGGACCCGGCGAGGTGGTGGTGGAGCAGGGGACCCAGCAAACCTGTCTGTATGTGGTGATCTCAGGCTTACTTGAGGTGGTGATCACAGGACAGTCCAAAGATGTGAAGCTTGGGGAAATTTCCACCGGGGACTGCATCGGTGAGGTGAGCATTTTTGAGCCGGGCGTGGCTTCTGCCACGGTGCGTGTTTTGGAGACTTCGGTCCTGTGGAGTCTGGATGTGCAGAATCTGCAAACCTATTTCGAACAACTCCCTGTAGCTGGCGGGCAGTTGATGTTGGGTATCGCCCAGTTGTTAAGCAAACGTCTGCGTCAGGCCAATCAAACCATCCTGTCCAACCAAATCACGCCGGTTCATCTCAGTGTCCGCTCGGGCTTGTTGCGTGAACCGATCCGTCCCGGTGATGTGGCGGAAGGAAAAGAGGCGAGCTCTGGCATTTTCGGCGGACTTTTGGGCTCGAAAAAAGACTCCACCGCCAAACCCAAGATCCCGACCCGGATCAAGCGTTAGTGGTCATGCCCTCAGGGGCGTGGCAGATGGCGGGGAGAAGGGCAAACCATTGCGTTTGACAGGCTTCGGTCTGAACCGCTAGACAGGATTATGCGCCGATTGATTACCCTGATGTTGCTCTTGGCTTTGTGCCAGGGAAGTGTCCTGCTCCATGCGGAGGAGCCGAGCCCGAAGGAGGCCGGGAACAAGGAACTGAAAGCGAAAAAAACCGGTTCGGAGATTGCGGAAGAACCCGCCCCCGAGGCTAAGGAGACCGAGACAGTCCCTGAGATCAAAAGCACACAGGCAGCTGTGCTGGCTCCCTGGGATATTCCGACGGAGTTGGATCCCAAGGTGAAGATCAAAAATCTACGACTTTTTGAATGATCGAAGCAAGACCCCCACAGGTGGCGATCAGGCCATGGAATATGAATTCAAGTATTTCGATCACGGCGCAGTCACAGAGACCCAAAAGGCCAACCGCAAGGGACACTATTACGTCATCAATTGGGCCGACGACGCTCAGCGGAACCCTTGACGCTGCGTTTTGACTATCGTCAAGCCAATACCCGCGACAAGGTCAACACGATTGAAATTCCCTACCAGGAAGCCAAAGGCTCGCTCAAGGGAACCTTTTCGGTCACGGGGGAGCAGTATCGCGAGTTTGGTGATGTGATTTCCTGGAGGGTTTCGGTGGTTCGCAACGGCAAAATTGTTGCACAAAAGAAATCTTTCGTTTGGTAAGAAGCGGCGCAACGGACTCTTCAGCCTTGCGCGACGCCATGCCGGATTAAGTCATCATGTCTTCCAGCCCCTTTGAGATCATGCAGTTGGGCGGCCCCATCATGTGGGTGCTGTTGCTGGGGAGTGTCATCGCCGTGGCGGTTTTTGTGGAACGCATCATTTTGTTTCATCGCAGCACGGTTAACGTGGATCGTTTCCTGAAAGGGATCACCAACTTGCTGCGCTCCGGTCGTCATGAGGAGGCCTTGGAACGTTGCGATGAATCCTACGGCCCGGTGGTGCGGGTGGTGCAGACGGCGATTATCAAACGGAAGTTGCCCCGGACGGAATTGCGTGAGCTGGTGCAGGAAGTGGCCCAACTTCAGGTTCCACGCCTGGAAGCGAATTTGCAGTTGCTGGCCACGGTGGGTTACATCGCACCGCTGCTGGGTTTGCTCGGAACAGTGGTGGGCATGATCAAAGCTTTTCAGGAGTTGAACAGCGCGATGGGTGCGGCACCCATCAGCGAGCTGGCCGGGGGAATTTGGGAGGCGCTGGTGACCACGGCCTTCGGTCTAGTGGTGGCCATCCCCGCTTATGTGGCCTACAACTATCTGGCTTCCCGCCTGAATCAATTGGTCACGGATATGGAACGTTGTGGGATTGAAATTATACAAATTCTCAGCGAACCAATTCCTGAAGTGGAAACAAAACCGGGATTGGAATCCGAGTCCGGGCCTCTGACCAGTGCGGTGGCACCCGTCAGCCATGCGCTCAGCACGAAGCGGGAGACTACCAAAATCAAGATTCCGGGAGCTGCCCACGAAACGCAGGTCAACTTGGGGGAATCCGGCCTGGCGTCCACTCCCGCCTCAGTCAAAGCCGAGCCGGAGAAAGCGGTGCAGGATCAAAGTGGGGCCGGGCTGCGAGAAGGCCCGGACAAGAAAAAGACGGGAAATTTCTGGTCGAAGCGGAGTTGAGAGACCGGGATGAAATTGCGCCGCCAGATTCAGCCGTTGCGGGGGCCGATCGATGTCACTCCCCTGATCGATGTTGTCTTGTTGTTGATTATTTTTTCATGATCAGTTCAAGCTTTGTGCTCCAGCCCGGCATCAAGGTGAATCCGCCGCGGGGCCTGAACAACTCCGGGATCAGTGATTCCCGCTACATCATCAATGTCACGGCACAGGAGCCACCGCTGATTTTTTTGAATGATCAACGTCTGAGTCTGGAGGCGCTGAGTGCGGAGTTGCAAACCCTGGCCCGTAAAGATGCGGAGAGCACGGTGATTCTCAGAGCGGACCAGGAGGTGCCTCACGGGTTTGTAACGGAAATCATGAATCGCGCCCTGGAAGCCGGGGTTTCCGTCCTGATCGCCACACAACCCAAGCCTCTGGAGGAGCCATGACCCTGCATGAGTTGTGGGATGATCTGGTTCCGCCGGAGCGACGTTGGCTGGGTGTTTTGATCCTGGCCTCCTTGTTGGCTCACACGTTGTTTTTCTTCATCTTTCGCATCAAGGCACCGGAGAGTTCCTCCTTCCCGCTGCGTCCGGCCCAGGTTTTCTGGATGAGCACCCGCAACTCGGGAAGTCTGGAAGGGAATTTGATCTGGTTGGACTGGCGTGATCCCAGTGCCATTGCGCTACCCAAGACGGCTCTGCCCCGGATCAGCCCGTCGCTGCCGTTGCCTGAGTTACCGGATCGATATCAGAATTTACAGGCCTTGAGCGGAGGGAATAGCTCTCCTTTTTGGCCGATTCCACTCTTCCCCTGGCCGACCGGGCGCGGAGTGGCTTGGAACGATCCAGCCCGCGCCCGGATGATCTGAAGGTGGAGACCCCGCCCCAACCCGCTGGCACCCGCGTGCAGTTTCTGGGAGCACTGTCCGGTCGTGAGGTGTTGACCAAAAAAGATTTCCCACAGCCCGCTGTTTCAGACGTGTTGCGCGTCACCATCCTGAATGTGGGCGTTGGCGCGGAGGGTTCAGTCGAGGCGGTCATGGTGGAAGAAACGTCGCTGGATTCCGCGGTGGATCAGATGGCAGTTCAATCCATACGGCAATGGAAGTTCAAGCCCCGGTCCGGTAAAGCCCTGGATTGGGGACGGGTCATTGTTTATTGGGATTATCAAAACAAACCCCGGCCCGGTGCGGCACCCGGAGTAAATCCTCCATGACGCTTGATTTTGTTGCGGTTTTCTCCCTGTATGTCCTTGTTTTCCTTGCCGTGATTTTCACGGTATGGATACTTTTTCTATGGAAACAACAACGCGAACATGCCCGGGAAGGTCGACGCTACCTCTGTGTCTGTTGCGGGAAAACGATCAAGGTGGATCATGCCTTGATCCAGGCGCGTTGTCCGCATTGCGGTGCTCGAAACGATTTGCACCGGATCAAGCCGCTTGATTCGTGACGCTTCAAGGTCACTGCTTTTAAGTCATTACTTTTTTATCTTTTATGGAATCCAACGAACGCATTCTTATTCTGGACTTCGGCTCCCAATACACCCAGGTCATTGCCCGCCGCATCCGTGAACTCAAGGTTTTTTCCGAAATCCGTCCCCACCATCTGAGCGTGGCGGAAATCATCAAACTCAATCCCAAAGGCATCATTCTTTCCGGGGGACCCGCCAGTGTTTATGCCGCCAATGCACCACAGGTGGACCCGAAAATTTTCACCCTCGGAATTCCGTTGCTGGGGATTTGTTACGGAATGCAACTCCTGGGCAAACATCTCGGAGGCAAGGTGCAACGCAGCACCCATCGCGAATACGGGCGGGGAACTCTCAACGTGGTGGAGACTTGCGAACTTTTTAAGGGATTGCCCAAGAAGTTGGAAATCTGGAACAGTCACGGAGATAAATTGATTCAGCTACCCAAGGGCTTTCATTCCGTGGCCACCACGGACAACGCTCCTCATGCCGTCATTCAAAGGGTAATCTGTATGGGATGCAATTTCACCCCGAGGTGGCCCACACCCCGCGAGGTCGGGAAATGCTGGCCAACTTCGTGCTTAAAATCTGTCGTTGTAAAGCAGCCTGGACCATGGATTCCTACATTGAACGCAGTGTGGAGGAAATCCGCCGTGAAGTCGGAACGGAGCGGGTTATTCTCGGACTTAGTGGCGGAGTCGATTCCAGCGTGGCGGCAGCCCTGATTCACCGGGCCATCGGCAAACAATTGACCTGCATTTTGGTCGATAACGGCTTGATGCGCTCGAATGAAGTCGAAAGCGTGAAGGCCATTTTCGGCAGGGGATTGGGATTGAAGTTGAATGTGGTGGATGCCTCGGAACGTTTCTTGAAAAAACTGCACAACATTTCCGATCCGGAACGCAAACGCAAAATCATCGGCACCGAGTTTGTCCGGGTTTTTGAGGAGGCCACCCAGTCCGTGGGTGCGGCCAAATATCTGGCTCAGGGAACCCTCTATCCCGACATCATTGAGAGTGTGGCCATCGACGGCAATCCAGCAGCCTTGATCAAATCACACCACAACGTGGGAGGCTTGCCCAAGCGAATGAAGTTCAAACTTCTGGAACCACTCAAACAACTTTTTAAGGATGAAGTCCGCGCGGTGGGAGAGGCTCTGGGTCTGCCCAAGGAAATGGTCTGGCGTCAACCCTTCCCCGGTCCCGGCTTGGCGGTGCGTTGTCTGGGACCCATCACCGGAGAAAAATTACGCATCCTGCGGGATGCCGATGCCGTGGTGGTGGACGAGATGAAACAGTCCGGCTGGTATTACAAGGTGTGGCAATCCTTTGCTGTGCTGCTCCCGGTGCGCAGTGTGGGAGTGATGGGGGATGAACGGACCTACGACTTCACCATCGCCCTGCGGGTGGTGGACAGTCAGGACGCCATGACCGCCGACTGGACCCGTCTGCCGCATGAACTGATGGCCAAAATTTCCTCCCGTGTCATCAACGAGGTGGAAGGAGTCAACCGCGTGGTCCTGGACATCAGCTCCAAACCCCCCGCGACCATCGAGTGGGAATAAGCTGGGTTTGCTCCAAGGGTTCAGAATTAAATCTTTGAATTCAGGGCGGTGCGTTTCTACCGTTTCTCAATAAAACTGCTTGAGCTTCCTGTTTTTTGGCAGTTTACGGATGTCGGTCCAGTATTCTTCCCTTACGTCTTCGTCGATCAAAATGGGAACCCGTTCACCGTAAAGTCGGTCTTCACCATTTCGTTTAGGTCCGGAAATCCAGTACTGTTCGCGCGTTTCCAGTTCGTAATAATTAGCCTTAAAACCGCCCTTTAAGGATTTGAATGCCAACTCTTGGTAGTAAAGAGTGGAACGAGTCTTTGAGAAGTGCACACGTCCGATCCGGGCATCGCCTCCGGCCAAGCTACCGGATTTTTTTTCAATATACATGATCCGGCTTTGCCCCTTTTGGCCAAGACTCCGAGCCGAAACAGGCACTGTTTCAGGTTTGAACAATGCCGCTTCATGAGCGGCATCAATCACTTCCTGCGGTAGTTTCTTCCTCGGCATATGTTTATCTAATGTCAACCGTGTGCCACACGCATCAGCGCGTTGGCTAGACGAATTGGTTGGGTTTTCTACCAGTGTTCCATGTCATATTTTGTCTGGGTATCAGGATAAAAGAGTCGGCCACCGTGAGCCAAGAAATCCTCAATCATACCCTTGGCCAAGGATACGGCTAAAAGGATTGACTGCAATGGATCTGAACCCCCTATATCTGGATACTGATGTTCAAAATGGATCCCTTCGATAGCTATAGGGCATCTAAAGCAGTTTCCATGTGGATAAGGATCGCCGAGATATATTTTAACTCGGGTCTTGGCTCCATCGGGTAAAATTCCATCGAGTTCCCGGACGACTTTCATTTGTTTGGCACTCATTTTTGTGGGCTTAGTCTTTAAATTTTTGATGTCCCTTTAATTAGCCGAAGATTGTATTAAATAAAAATAATGACCCCGTGATCATTTTTTTGTATTACTAATAAATTGATGCAAATAACTCCCAATATAACACCCAACTCCGGATAGAACACCAACACATAAGGGCAGGAGAACAAGACCATATTTGCTTTCAAGCAACCAGTATACACCTATGAAAATCCCTAGGCATACTCCGGCACCTGTCCCTAAATAGATTCCGACAAAATGACGGCTTTGCTTGTAAAATAAAAAAACAAGCGCGACTCCATCCATTGCCCCAATCTAGGTGAACGATAAGAGAATTAGAGGGCTCATATTATTTTAAGTCATCAAACCCAGCGGATAGTGATGATTGATTAATGTGAAATCTCGATCGTTTTCCAGTAAGGCGACGCCGTTTTGAATGACGATCGCAGCTATTAAACAATCCATAGAATTTCTAATTGTAATTCCCTGTTTTCGTAAATTTCTGTAGATCGTGGCTCCCAGATCGAATGTGGATTGATCATCTTCCAGATAAATCAGATTGGAGAATTGCTGCTTTGTCGCGACATACTCTTTTTCGCTTCGGATTCCCTGAAGCACTTCTGTCAGCACAAAGCCGCAGATACATAAATCTTCCCGCCCCTCGATCAATTCGACCAGCTTTGCTGTTTCTAGAGTATTCTTGTTTTTAAGAAAATCGATCCAAACCGTCGAATCCACGAGAACTCTCATGAAATTCGTTTCTTCCTCATTTCAGATAGGTCTCCCTCCCAAGCCACGTTGCCTCGCAGTTTCAGTAAGCCTAGTTGTGATTCACGCCTGACCAATTGGAGCAAGGCATGGTGAACGAGATCTTTTTGCGTTCTTAACCCCGTGAGTCTTAACCCTTGGCTTACGAGATCATCGTCGAGAACAATGTTGGTGCGCTTCATCTATACACATAATACAAGCAATCTATGTGTATGCAAGTATCTTTCTAGTCGAGTTCCAGTCGGTTTTGGGCTCAGGCCACTTCATTGTCCGCTTTTATCTGGATATTCTCTTCATGCCTACTATTTCTGCAGCTTGCTGGCACTTTTTCTGCCCACCAATAAAGATGTTTCCACGAATTATTGTAGGGTGATTTCGAATACATTCAAAATGGTGGACCTCCAAATGAGGTGACTCGACAACAAACAACTCGAGAAGTGATGGGGCATGGATAATCGGTGATAGATCGGTAAGTCTTTTCATCTTAGCTATGATGACTCTTCTCAGGGAGTGTAGTCTGGAAAAATTTGGCAGTAGAAGAACCTTAGGCATCCTGGCTAACTCTATGGTTTCGAGTGATGTTGCATTGGACAGAAAATCAATCGTATCTAATTTATTGTTTAATAAATAGCGTAGTGAACGAATAGTGAACGTTGTCCAGTCACCGTGATTCCGAATATGGGTTTTATCAAACGTAACAGAATCGACATCACGTCCAGATAGCCAAGTCAATGAATCGATACTTGACATATGAAAATGGTAATTTTTTGCTTGAGTTTTTTCTAATAATTTTTCGAGTTCAGCCAAATCTCCTGTAATAGACAAAGACGTCCAAGTAGATGATGATAGTGCATCTAGGGTGATTCGACTCGATTGCTGGCGTGATGGAATAGTGATAATAGTCGATCCATCCTCATTGCACTGCACGTGCTCTTTATCATAATGAGGGGTGCTAATTATGCTTAGGTGCATATTGCAAGGCTAACGTCTGCCAGCAGCCAGGTGCGAAGCGGAGTCAGCAGGAGGCGTGACGCGGGCAGCCATTCGGTGCATCGCATTGTTAGCATTTTGTCTCGATTTCAAACTGATCCTTCTTCAAGGGATACTCCAAGAGTCCCAACAAGTCCCTTCCAAACTGATTTATTCCCGCGACTTCAAGCGGAACGTGAAAATGCGCGATCTGTAGTAGGTTGTGTGCACTGTGGTTCAGAAATACATGCGCAGCAGCGTGGCCCCGAGAGTCATGTATAAAAAATTGGTTCTTCAGTAATCTCCGTGGATTTTTCAATAGGATGGAGAGAAGCTAGGAGGATGCAAGACACGGAATTTTTCCAGAAGGCTCTTGGGTTGAATGAACCTTGGGAGGTAACAAGCGTGAAGAT
>JAAUTS010000066.1 GCA_012031345.1 Blastochloris sp.
GTATGAGCGGGCAGCCCCCCCGACCGTATCGACAGCCGCATCAATTTCAGCACGCAGAACCTCCGAAGTGAGATCTCGCCCGAGCCATCTCAAGCGATCTCCCTTGCCACGAGTGCTCTTCCGCAACACTTCCAAGCCCCGACCCAGACCCGCCTCCGCCTGGCGCTGGGCACCTTGAATTTTTAGGATTTCCTCCCTGGTCTTGATCTCACGTTCGGGAAAAAAAGGTTCAGCCACCTTGAGTCGGATTCCAGACTTCTCCAAAAAACGCGCCAGAGCCAGAGGAAAGGAGGCCGGGACCTCCACCCGCCGGATCTTTCGTTCGCGCAACACTCCAAGCAATAATTCCGTCGTGGAGATTATTTTTCGGCTCTTGGCCCCTCTCAGTCGTTTGATCAAATCATCTTGGGCCAGACAAACATCCACCGCCGCTTCCCGGCGCGCCCGATCAATCTCCAGTGGACTAAAAACAGCATGACTCTTGCCGCCATGTTCAAACCAGATGATTTCGTCCGGAACAAAAAACCGAGTGGCATAGAGCAAATCTGCCGAGGCTTCACTTGCGGCCACAATCAGGCGGGCGGAAGCTGAACTCATTCAGTTTCGACTCCACTCCAGCATCCGGGTGATGGGAAGCCGCGCTCGTTCCAGCAACTCGGGAGTCAGATGGATCTGGGGCTCCAAAGTTTCCAGGGCAGACACCATTTTTTCCAGTGTGTTCATTTTCATGTAACGACAATCCGCACAAGCACAATGATCCGTCGGTCCCGGAATGAAGGTCTTTTCCGGCAATTCACGACGCAGTCTGTGTAACATGCCGGACTCGGTCACAATGATAAAAGCCTTGGCTTCGGACTCACGGCAGTAGCTGACCATTTTTTCCGTGGAACAAACTTCATCCGCCAACAACCGCACCGCCCGCGTGCACTCCGGATGTGCCACCACGGGTGCTTCCGGAAACTCCTGCCGGATGCGCACAATGCTCTGATGCGTGAATTCAATATGAACATAACAATTCCCCTGCCACAGCTCCATCGCCCGACCACTTTGCTGAGTCACCCATTCCCCCAGATTCTGGTCCGGCACGAAAAGTATGTCGCGATCCGCCGGGACCTGTTTGACAATCTTGATCGCATTGCCGGAGGTGCAAATCACATCGCTCAGGGCCTTGACCCCGGCCGAACAGTTGATGTAAGCAACGACGTAGGGTTTCTTTGATTCAGGATAAGAATTCAACCGGGCAGCCAAATCCTCCGGTGGGCACGAATCCGAGAGGGAGCAGCCCGCATTCAAATCCGGGATCAAAACAATTTTACCCGGGTTCACGATCTTAGCGGTTTCTGCCATGAAGTGCACCCCGCAAAACAAAATGACCTCCGCCTCCGTAGCCTGAGCCTGATAGGAAAGACCCAGGGAATCCCCCACGTAGTCGGCCACCTCCTGAATCTCCGCTGTTTGGTAATTATGCGCCAAGATCACCGCCTTGCGTTGCCGCTTCAGTTCCAATACCCGCTCCTTCAAATCTGCCATACCTAACTTTAGGATTACTGCGCCATTCCACAAGTCAAAGCCACAAACTCTTCAAAGAAGCTGTTTCCAGAATCAAGCCATCAACATGGAATACGTTTTCCCTCCCATCGCAAGGCGCCTCGAACCATACGTGGCCAAGATTGCCAAGTGCCCCCGCCTCACCTAGTGTGAACGAATGTTGAGTCGTTGGATTTGGGGGATAACCTTGCGGGATAAATCCTGCCTCTTCGGTGCTTTCGCTGCATCGATTGGATTTTACCTGATCCTCTCCATGGCACCCTTTATGGCCGTAGTCATCGGCTCAACCTTCCATTTCTTCCACATTGATCTGACTCTGCCCGCCATCACGATTCTTAAAGATATGTTGCCACCGGAAAGTCGCGACAACGCCACTGGCATGGTGTCCGCAGTCTCCCGGATCGTGGAAGGCAGCACCCTGACAGTAACCTTGATCTTTGCCCTGGTGACCACGCACAGCTTCATGCACGCCCTGGTCCGTGCGCTGCGTTATATTTTTTCCACGGAACAATTCCTGCCCAAAACCACCCTGACCAGCACCCTGATTTCCATGGCCTTGGTGGTTTTGTGGGCTTTGGTTTTTGCCTTCTTCGCCATCTTCATCCTGATTTCACCTTCGATTGAGGTTTTACTGCAAGACTTGGATCTCTTTTCAGAATCAGCCCTTTGGCTCTGGTCCCTTTCAAAATATTTCGCCACCTTCTTCTTTGTCTGGTTGGCCATTCATCTCACCTATCAATTGACCGATGCCAACCGACATCCCCTGAACTTGCGCCTGCAGTCTTCCCTGTTGGCCTCTGTGGCTTGGCTGGGTCTGGGTTATGCCTTCAGCCATATCATTCCCGCGCTCTGGTCGGCCAGTATGCTTCACGGCACCCTGGGCGGGTTGATCGCCCTTTTAATTTGGGCTCATGCCACCGCCTGGGTTTTGTTGCTCGGTGCCTGTCTGGTCGTGCGCCGTTTCAACGGCTGATTGAGCTTGGGGAACAAGCCATGGGCCACGGTTTGACAAATCCTTCGTAACCTAGGAACCTAAGTCATGCTCCAACTGGTCGATCCCAATGTGCTGGCTTCCCGCCTCTGGGAGCTTTTTCTGATGTTGAACCTACAACCGGAATCCACACGAGAACTGGTGATCGGTTCCCTGGTGGCCTACCTGATCATGGCCGTCACCCTGGCCAAGATGCATGGGCTGGGAGGGACAGGTTCCAGCTCCATCATCATCGGACTGATTGTCATCCCTATTTCCGTCTTTGGCATGATGTGTGTCACCGCATTCTCCGAATTGCTGCTGCTTCCTCTCCTGGCCCCCGTCTATAAAACCGGAGCTTATTATGGTTCCATCGTCGCAGGCTTTTTTTGTTCTCATCATTCCCCTGACGCGAATCATGTTTCGAACAGGCTACATCCTGAGTGTCGGTGCCTGGTGTCTGACCGTGCTGCTCGGGGCGGCGGTGCTCGCCGGCGTGGATAATTATTTTACGGAGCGGGAAGCGCCGCCGACCATTGAATCCGTCGAGGCCTATGCCCGGGAGGTGAAGGAACAACTGGAGGAGAAGGTGGAAAAACCCGAACAAAGCCCTCAACCCGCATCAACCGATAAAGCGGAACCAGAGAAAAACCAGACTGAACAGTGAGAGGAAGAGCATTCCCAGCACAGCCAAAGCGTTCAAAAACGGGCCCGGTTTCATTTCCTGGGAAACCGCTGCGGAGTTGATCAATCGATAATTCAAAAAGGCAAAGAAAGGGGCGGCGAGGAAAGCCAGGGTAGTGGCCAGATCAATCAGGTTTTTCATCTCACTGGCGTAACGCAGAATGATGACGAAGCCCAAACCACAGCAGAGAAGCATCCACACCAGGTGATGTCTCCGGCCATCCGGTTGGAAGCGGGGAAAGATTAATTCTGTGGCTACAGCCAGCGAGCGTGGGTAGGCATCCACACAAGTAATGACGGTGGAAAACATCGCGGCCAAGGCAGCCAAAGCCACTACTGGCCCGGCCCAGTCTCCTAAAACCTCCTGATAGAGTTGAACAATTTGCGAGGCAAACACGGATCCCGCGTTGGAAAAAACCAAACCCGAACCGTGCATGACCCAGGCACCCATGAAGAGAAACAGCAGTGCCATGACCACACTTAATCCATACCCCACATTAAAATCGAGCCGCGCCTCCGCCAGCGTGTAGCGCTCTTTTTTGTCACGCTCCCGCGCTTGCAGCCAGAGAGATTGCCAAACGGAAAGTTCCACCGGGGCAGGCATCCACCCCATCAAGGCGATGAGAAATCCCAAGCCAACCTTGCTCCAGGGGTTGGGCGAGCTGAAATCCGACGGAGCGACCGGTCCATGCCACCCAGCCGCCAGGCAGGCCACCACCGTGCTTAACAAAAGAATCACCATCAAAAATTTCATACTTCTGTCCAACCAGCGATAATGACCCATGGAAAGTAATGCGATGGAGATCAGGAAAAAAAAGGCACTCCAGAAAACCGTGCCGCCCACCCCGCCGAACAGATACTCCGCCAAGCCCGCCGTGACCATGGTTACTCCGGCCAGACTGATGATGGCTGAGACCAGATTGAGCAGGAAAAAAATCAGAAGATATCTTCTCCCCATCAACGCGTATCCTTGCAAAAGGTTTTGACCCGTGGCTGCGGCGTAACGATGTCCGAATTCAAAAAAAGGATACTTAAAGAGGTTGACCAAGAGAATGACAAAAGCCAACTGAAGACCGTAGTCCGCTCCTGCGCGGGTGGATTGAACGAGATGCGAAACGCCTATGGCGGCTCCGGCCATGAGCAGCCCTGGCCCCAGGAGGGCAACGAACTTTTTCCAGGAACCCACGCAGCACCTTTATTTGGGGGGAATGACCAGAACCTTGTCGATCCGGTGTTCATCCATATCCATGATCTCAAACTGGAATTTGTTCCAGATAAACTTTTCTCCGTCCCTGGGGATATGTCCCAAATAACTCAGAATAAATCCGCTCAACGTGGAGTATTCGCCCGTGTCTTCATTCGGCAGGTTGAGAATACCAAGTCTCTCTTTAAAATCATCCGTGCTGATGAGTGCCTCAAAGATCCAGGACCCATCCGCCCGCTTACGGGCCTCCAACCGGTGCGCCTGATCCTTGGAAGGTATAGCTCCAACGATGGCTTCCATGACATCGATCAACGTGACCAAGCCCTCGATGCTGCCGAACTCATCAGTGACCAAGGCGACATGTTTCCCGTTGGTCTTGAATGTTTCCAAAAGCCTGGGAGCTGGCATGACCATGGGCACGTAAACGGCATCGGTGAGAACGTCCCGGATCTTGGCCACGCCGGCCAGGGACTGATTTGCCCACAGTGCCTTGACCGAAATCATGCCCAGTGCTTTGTTTTTATCGCCTTCACAAACCGGAAAATGAGAGTGTGCACTGGCCACCACCCGGCGCCAGTTTTCCTCATCCGGCAGCTCCAAGTCCATCCAGACAATTTTGGCGGCAGGTGTCATCAAGTCTTCCACCTTCAACTCATCAAAGGAAAGCACCCCGTCCACCAAGTCTTTTTCACTTTTCTTAAACACCCCGGCGGATAAGCCCTGATCGATCAACAAGCGAACCTCATCATCTGTGATAGCCGCTGCTGCCGTTGGTTTGATTCCCAGTGCTGAGAGCACAAAATCTGTTGAATTGCTAAGTAAGCTGACGATGGGTGAGGTGCAGACTGAGAGCAAATTCATGGGCTTGGCCATGAAGGCGGAGATGGTTTCCGGGTAGTTCATGGCCAGACGCTTGGGCACCAATTCCCCCAGCACCAATTGCAAAAAAGTGACCAGAATAATGGCCAAAGAGAAGGCTATCTCATTGGCATAGATCCCAACCACGGGAAGTTCCGCAAAAAGCGGACTCCAGAGAGGGGCCAACTGGGCACCCCCAAAGGCACCGCCGACCACACCCGCCAAGGTAATCACCACCTGAACAGTGGAAAGAAAGCGGCTGGGAGCCTCGATAAATCCCAAGGCAATCTCGGCACCTGCATTCCCTTCCTGCGCCATTTGCTTCAGCTTACCTTTGCGGGAAGACACCAGGGCAATCTCCGCCATGGCGAAGATACCATTCAGCAAAGTGAAGGTAAGAAGCAGTATAAAAATCGTGAACATACAAAGAGCTGGTTACCTTGGAGCAAATTCAGTGCCACCCTCCCTGGGTCGCCGAGAACAGACCCTCCATTTTCCCAACTGCGAGCATTAAGATTGGAGAGCTTATGCCATTTGACAAGAACATCCTAAAAAAAGCAGTCGTCCACTCCAGGCCAGTTCAAGTTGCTGATGACAAACTATTTACAATCCAAGAAAGTAGATAACGCCAACCTGAAACCACTTCAATACTCTGTCAGGAGACCAAACAAACAGCCCCCTGGCAAGACATGGATGCCAGCAACCCATGAGATGACGGTTCAACCTTGAGCCATTCGAACTCCGAACGGAGACCCCAACCATTTGAGGCAGCCCTCCTGCTGAACCGCACGGAAAGACATATCACCCTGCTTAATCAGAGTCGGACCAACGGTAATGGCTGCCTAGTCTGAGAGATCGATGTCTGTCGTTTGACCACCCACCACGGACTGATCGAGGCCTCCACTTGGGCTGCTCAGATGGAGTTTGAAGTTTTCAACACCTTCCACCACAGCGTCGCTGATCAATTGCATCGGAATCAGGGTTTGAGCCTGACCAGGAAGGAAAATAGCCTTACGGCCCACGATGCTGTAATCATCACCCGCTTTGGCTGTTCCATCTTCCCAATTGAAATGAACAAAACCCCAATTGTCGATGTTACGAATTCGTTCGACAACCACGTTGGCGACGATCTGGCCTTCAAACATGGTGTAAACCACATCTTGGAAACGAACCAGAGAAGCATCGTTGGCGGCGATTGAGATCGTCGACACGATTTCCGTTCCCAAAACAGCAGCATCCTCAGGATCTGGACCACCGCCTGTTGGGTTGTCCAAGGTAAAGGTAAAGGTTTCGATGGGCTCTTCATCGTCTTCGTTCAAAATCGGAACGTTCACCGTCTTGGTGCTTTCTCCCACCGCGAAAGTCAGGGTTCCTGTTGTGCTTGTGTAATCCGTTCCGTCCGTAGCCGTAACATCAGCAGTGGCATAGTCCACTGTGACCTCGGAATCGAGTGAGCCCTTGCGGACCACAGCCACGGCCACGGTCCCAGCCGTCTCGTTTGTTGAGTAACCCGTGGAACCCACAGAAAGCACAGGGGGCCGAAGTTCGCGCAGCAACGCCATAAACTTTCAGTTCAAGTTCCTCGATAAGACCGGCAAAAACACTAATACTGTCGAAAAATTTGACCGTCCAAGTGCCCGCACTATCTTCTCCCCAGTGCCTTACTGTGTTAAAGCTCCAGTAATAATTGTTACCACTGTCGCCGATACGTTCTTCGGCCAAGACACTTTTTGTTCCAGAAGGAGAGGTAAGTTCAATATTTAAATCGCCCCTCCACTGATGTTTGATGGCAACACGAAGAGAAACTGTTTCCACACGGAAATTGGAGAAGTCTGGTATTTCATCAAAAAAGAAGTTGATTCCCGTCAAGTCATCATCTGGGACAATAATTTCGAGATCTTTTTTTACTTGGGAATATTCCTGCATGGGCTGGAGCAGGGTGTGTGTTGCGGCCAAATCAACAGCGGCCTTCGCATTGACTTGGCCAGCACCGTAACTGTGATTGAAATGGATGCCTCCTCCATTATTCTTCCAATCAGGGTGTGTGGGATCATTTTTTTCGGCCGTACGAATTAATATATCTTTGACATCGCGCCAGCTAAGGTTGGGATTAGCTTCCAGCATGAGAGCCACGACACCCGCCACCATGGGTGTGGCTGCTGAAGTTCCGTTGAACGTGGACGTGTAATTACCGGGACTGTAACCAGCACCACCACTTATGTCCGTTGTGAAAATATTTTCTCCAAGTATAGTTGGGCTGGGACCAGCAAAAGCAGAAATCGTCAAATTCGGCCCACGTTCACTGTAAGACGCTTTAACTCCGTTATCCAGAAGTGCCCCCACCGCTATGACATAAGGAGATGAGGCATAGCCGTCATAGGTGGAGTAATCATTGTCCAAGTCATCGTTACCATTGGCAAACAGGTACACAATACCCTTCCCTCCCCTGCCCGAAGTGGTGGATGACTTCAGAGCTGCTTCAGCCAAGGGTCCCGGCCCTTGGAGACTACTAGGACCAACAGGACCCCAGCTGTTGCTGGAGATATCCGCCTTAGACCAAGCCAAAGCCGTGGCCTGAACCATGTCTGTCACAGGTGCCGCAATCAGTCGGATTCCCAAGATTGTGGATTCCGGTGCCACCCCCGCTCCCCCCAAGCTATTATTCCAAACCGCTCCCGCTATGCCCGCACAGGCTGTCCCGTGTGCGTCATTGGCAATGGGCTGGGGATTGTTATCTCCCGCGTTAAAATCCCAGTGAAAAGAGGAGTCAATCAGGCCCGTGACTGCTGGTGTGTTCGCATCCAAATCTTCATGCCCAAGGTCGACCCCGTCATCAACAATGGATATGCTAAAACCAGAGCCCGTGAAACTATCCCAAGCGGTTTGAACATTGATATTGGCCGGAGCTGCATCGTTGAGATGCCACTGGTCAGGGAAGTTTGGATCTGTTGGGGTCGCTCTTTTTTCCAGCATCATAGCCAATTGAGGCATCACCAGCATACCACTATCGTTTTGAAGTGCCATAGCCGCACTGAGTGACTGAAAGCCACTGGCAAAATGGATCGTCTCCACTTCGGGGGCGAAGGCTAACTCATTCGCACCCTTGACCCCAAGGAATTGGGAAACCATGCCCCAAAGACTCTTTTTGGAAACGTCAGAAATAGCCTGAACCACAATTTGAGGTGTGACAATACGACGTGTGGAATCGTTTTTAGCCACTTCAATGACCTTGCCCTGCTTGTCCATCTTGCCCCCTGCAGGGTATAATACCGGACAGAGAGATCTTACTTGCTTCAATTCCTGGACTGTTGAAAGGACGGGTTTTTGAGTCAAATCTCCAATCATTTGGGCGTTCAATTCCCTAGGAGCCTGCACCAGTAAATAACACACCTGATTCGATAGCAGCTTCCCCCCTGGAACCATGATCTTTACCAAGGCCTCCGCGTCTGCCCGCGTCAATTCACTCTTTGTCTCGATCACAAACTCGTCCAAGGACACTTGAAACGACCTTTTCTGTCCACCTTCCATCAACTCAATTGGAGCTTTGCTGGACAACCACTTCAACATGCTTTGAAGTTTGGCGGAGGAAGGCACTTGAGGAGCCTGAGGGTTGGACACGGGAACGTTGGAGGGGCCGCCTTGCTCTGATGGATTCGCAGAATTCTGCGGAGCCGAAGCGGCCCCAGCCGGCAAGGCCAACAAGATTACTAGGGCTGGTATTACTACAAGAGCGATTGCTTTGCTCTGCCTATTCTTCATGCGGCTCATAGTGCGCTCCTGTGCCAGTTCCTAGCAAGGTAAAAATCTATTCAATGCTCAAGGAAGATAAAATTTTAACCCCGCCGAAACAAAGCTTTGTCCAATGTAATCAAAATCTATGGCAAAGCCCCCGTTCTTGAGGGTTGGATCATGGAGATAGAGGTATTTATACTCCAGCAGTAAACCCCAATCCTCTGCCAGTTGAAATTCAACCCCGGCCAGACCCTGCGCTGCCATAACAATATCCTCGGAACTCTGCTGTAAATTCGCCGGGCCGGGTGGCGGAACCGGATTGACGATGGTCAATTCAGCATTGTCCGTCCAAAGATAAGCAAAACCGATACCTAAGCCGATGTAGGGACGAAACCATTTATACTGCGCCCTTAGCACTCCGTTGAACGAAGTGACCACCATATTGATGTCCGTGCTGGCCGTCGTCACCGCACCTGCCGGGAAGTCATCTTCCACTTCCCCGTCCGTTCCAAATTTGTTGTAAAACAACTCCCCCTCCACCGCCCCCAGGAAATGAAATTGTTCGGGAGCGGGCTTTTCCGAACCGCCCAACGAAAAGCGCGAAAAGGTCCGCCCCACTTTCATGCCCGCCGCATAGCCCAAATCCGTGTCATCATTAAAATTAAAAACACCCAATCCCGCCAAAGTCGGATTTAAATCCACGCGCCCACTCGTGTTCTGATCCACACTGGCACCGCCAAACAAAGCCACATAAGTTCGATCCTCCGAAGTCCTCGGTTCCACCGTGCTGCGCAAGGGAGGCAACCCCAGTTCCTCCAAAAGCTTGGCATCTTGTGCTTGTGCGCTGATGACAGTCATTCCGATGAGTGTCACTGTTAAAAGCAGATAACTTTTCATGGTAGTTGTTTAAATTCCTGCGTAAATTACTGGTTAGGAGTCAACAAGACAAGCTTTTACTACTTTTAAGTCTCCCCTACTTCAGGAAACAGCCGTCGGCAGCGCGCGGTTCGAACCTCTTCCAGCATTCGAGCCAGCACCACCTCAAAATCCAAGGCCCCTTCGTCCCCCTTCGCCCGGGAGCGCAATGCCACCTGTCCTGCTTCCTGTTCGCGGGCACCGACTACCAACATGTAGGGAACCTTTTCCATCTGGGCACGACGGATTTTGGCTCCCATCTTGTCGGAATGTTCGTCCACGGAACTCCGTAGCCCCGCCGCCTTGCATCGTTCCGACAACTCACGGGTGAAGGCCACCTGCCCATCCGTAATCGGAATGAAACGAACCTGCTCCGGCGCCAACCACAACGGAAAGGCCCCGGCAAAATGTTCAATAATCACGCCACAAAAACGTTCCATGGACCCGAAGGGAGCCCGGTGAATCATCACAGGGCGATGCTTGGCGTTGTCCGCCCCGGTGTAACTCAACTCAAAGCGCACCGGGAGATTGTAATCCACTTGCACCGTCCCCAACTGCCACTCCCGGCCGATCACGTCCTTGACCACAAAATCAATCTTCGGCCCATAAAAAGCCGCCTCACCCGCCTCTTCCGAATACGGCACACCCAGGGTTTTGGCCGCTTCCCGACAAGCCTTCTCCGCCTTGTCCCAGTTGGCCGGATCTCCGGTGTATTTGGCTGAGTCCGGGTCCCGCAATCCAATTCGAACCCGATAATCATGAATCCCCAGGTGTTTAACACCACTTTGACCAAAGCCAGACAATTCTCCACTTCCGTGCCGACCTGTTCCTCGGTGCAAAAGATGTGGGCATCATCCTGGGTAAAGCCACGCACCCTGGTCATGCCTCCCAGTTCTCCCGACTGCTCCCAACGATACACCGTCCCGAATTCCGCCAAACGCACGGGCAAGTCACGATAGGATCGCGGTTCGGAATCAAAAATTTTAATGTGATGCGGACAATTCATCGGCTTGAGCATGAAGCCGTCCACATCCCCCTTGTCTAACAAATTGGTCAACTCGGAGCAGGCACAGCCCTCGTCACTTAACTTGTGCAAGGTCTCTTTTTCCACGATGGGCGGGAACTGTGAGTCGCGGTAGTAGGGAAAGTGCCCCGACGTGCGATACAACCCCAGCTTGCCGATGTGCGGGGTGAAGACACTCGAATAACCCTGTTTACGTAATTCCTCCGAAATGAAGTCCTGCAGGGCTTGACGGACGATGGCCCCGTTCGGCAACCAAAGAATCAGGCCCTGGCCCACGGCATCATCAATATGAAACAATTTCAACTCCCGGCCCAATTTGCGGTGATCGCGCTTGGCGGCCTCCTCCTGTTGTTTGAGGTAGGCGTCCAGTTCCGCCGGAGTGAGAAAAGCGGTCCCGTAAATGCGTTGAAGCTGCTTGTTCTTTTCATTCCCGCGATGGTAAGCCCCGGCGATGCTTAAAAGTTTGACCGCCTTGATCTTGGAGGTCGATTCAACATGGCTCCCCGCGCAGAGATCCAGGAACTCTCCATTGGTGTAAAAGCTGATGGCCTCCCCTTCGGGAATATCCTCCAAGCGACCCAACTTGTAACGCTCCTGACCGAATTTTTTCAATCGTTCCACGGCCTCCTCACGACTGCATTCCACCCGGTTGAAGACCTGGTTTTCCGCCACGATGCGGCGCATCTCCTTTTCCAAGGTCTGTAAATCCTCCGCCGTGAAACGATGCTCAAGATCGAAGTCGTAGTAAAAACCCTGATCGGTCGGCGGCCCGATGTCCAATTGAGCTTCAGGGAAATGGCGCAGAACCGCCGTTGCCAACACATGGGCGCAGGAGTGACGCAGTTCTTCGAGGGGAGTCATCTGTTTCATATATGATAAAAGAGATGACACCCTAGCTAAAACCTCTCACTCCTACAAGCCGTATGACAAACTTTCCCACTACAACCCCAGACCGGAATGATTCCTTGTCTAATTCGGAGATGTCTGAATGGATCTCACTTTAATTCCTGAAAAAACTGCGCCGCCCTGCTAACGGCATGATACTGGCGAGCTTCCATGGACTTCGCTTGGTTGGGCACCAAATACAGAACGGGCGGATTCAGCAACCCCTCCCAGCGCCGGGCCAGTTTCTTCTCTTCGGCTTCCCTTGCCTCGCCCGCCGCCTGCTCCGGATTCCCTTTGTCTTTGCCCCCGGACACTTTCACTTCATAGTTGGCATGAACTACAGCCAGGGTCGGCCTACCCCAGGCCGCACCCCATTCACTCGCCCGGTTCTTCATGTCCTGTTGCGAACCCTCCGCATTCAACTCACTCCAGACCAACGCCTTGATTCTCCTGTCCCAGCTTGATTTCCGCAGGGAATCCAGATTTAAACTTTGTCCTTCCACGCTGCTCACATAAACAGGCAGGTTTTGCCAGTTTTTCCCCTGGTTTTTCGCACCCTGTTCGGAAAGCCAGAGTTCCAACGCATCCCAGACCCCAGCAATCTCCGGTCTTGCCAGCATAGAATTGTTGACCCGCAAAGCCACGCCCACATAGCCCTCCTCAGCCCACTGATTCAGATCATTCACCAGCGTAGGATAGCGCAGATAATCAAATTCCAGCGTGATCAGGACGATTCCCTTGGCCGGGCCGCTGGCTTTTTCGTTCGGCTGCGCCCAAACCACCGGAACCGTCCTGCCTCCTTTCACAGGCAGCTTGTTTGTTTGCACAGACATCGCCTTTTGGCCCCAAAAGTAGGCACTGGTTTTTCCAGGCAAGCGAAACCAGAGATCATCACCATGCACCGACTCCTGCCCATCTGCGCCACCGTCTTTTTCATAAATACCAAACGGCTCCCCCCCCTGCCCAAGTAGGGACCATTGCCTGCCCTCCACTGCCAGACCTTGCGTCGTTCTATTCTGGTAAAGGTCCCAAAAAAACTTTGCAGAAGCGACACAGCCAAAGTCCCCGCTGAGTGATAATAATTTTCTGTCCCGCGTAAATTGCGACGAGGAGGTGTTTTCCCATAGACCACCGTCTCGCCTTTATCTTGCAGTGCCCGCACCAGTCGCAAGTTGTCTTCCTGCTCCCCCGCACCCAGCGTGTTCATCACCAACCAAGGCAGCTTGGTGGCCTTGGACACGTTTGCGTAGTCGGCACCCCCCATAGTGGCTACCGCCAAAAATTGCTCCGGATACTTCAGAGCCAACCTCTGCGCCATACCCGCCCCGGAAGAGTTGCCCCAGAGCAGCATGGGGCTCGTTGCCAGGTTGTGTTTGCGCCGGATTTTCTCCGCCGCCTCAAACACCAAGTCATACCAGCCCGCTTCCGGCATCCAGTAAGCCTGGCTGGGATCACTCACCTTACGTAGATCGGTTTGAATCTTGAAACTGAATACGGTAAATCCAAGCAAGTCACTCAGGGCCCTGTTCTCCATTCCCTGGCCCAGGTTTTGTCATTGATGTAGGGTGCATAAAAAACCAGTTGTCCGGCCCGGGGCCCCGGCGTTTTGTCCGCTTTGAGGGCGATACGATAGTAAACCGTGACTTTTTTTCCACCCGCCCCGGACCTGGGTTCCCCCGTCAATTGCAACTCCTCATCCACCACTGTGATGTCGGGATCCGCATCGGGCAGTTCGGGCTTGAGTTCACTTGGAGGAACGGGACTCCAACCTGCGGGAGGCCCGGATTTATCAGTCGGAGCAGCTGCGGTTGTTTCCTCCTTAACAGCAGCGGCTTCAACCTGGGCGGATGGAAGCCCAGTCGGCTCCGTCTGCTGCGGGGGGTTGGTTGATTGCGTTGGGTTGGGCTGAGATGCTGGCTTGGGGTTTTCTTCCGCCACCATTTTGCGGAAGGTTTTTTCATCCAGATTGGCCACCGGCACCCGCATCTCCCCCTGCTTCACCTTGACCCGCACGAATTCCCCCTCAAAAATCGCCTCCTCACACACCATCTTCGACCCGTCCCGGAAATACAGAACCACCTCGGCTTGGAGCGGAAGGGCTGCCACTACCAACAACACGGTCAGGGTGGCTTTGAACCAAATAGAATTGCCGGAGACTTGGGAATTCTCAGACATGAAAATTGACTGTCTATTCACAAAACCACAGCGTGGCGATTGCCGTTGCTGGGGCCACATCTGTCTATTTCGGAACCAAGATCGACTTGCGTAGATCTTCATCGAAAATTAAGGCAGCACTGGCCAAATCAATGGTAAATATTTCATCATTAAAACCATCATCATTAATCTTAGCATAAAGGACTTTGTATGTTAGGTCATATAATAATACGTCTTTTTCTTGGTAATGCTTTGAAACGGCACTCACCGCATAAGGCCATACCCCTTTGTTGTGTTCGATGACAAAAAATTCAGAATAAAGTCTGCCGTCTGAAGACAATATTCTGTTTAATACCGGATAGGCATACTTATCTTTCGAGACATAAACTTCACTAACTAATTTTTCAGTATTGCCTTTTTCATCAATCAAAAAAGAACCGTAATTACTACGTATCAAGTGGTAATCCAATCCACCCCAATGACAGACAACATCAGATATGATTCGTCTAGAGTAATCCACCCAAGCCTGATTGTTTGCTATTATATTCAGTGGTGTACCTGAAAAAATTTCTGGTGCAACATTAAGATTTGGGTGCAAGAAATTGAATGCTTTTGTGGATATGTCGTAAAATAAGGGCAATTCTTCAGGATATTTTTCCCTTTTCTTACTCAAACGCAGATACCCTCCTTTATCTTTAGTCCAATATTGCACATACTCCCCATTATAAGCCTGAATTGATATCGTTTCCCAGACATTATTTTTAAATACCTTAAGATCGAATCTGTAGTTATCTTCTTTTTTCCAATGCTCAAACTTGTAAATAGTCTGCCTGCCATCCGGTTTTCTATTTGTTATTTCGGTCACTAAATGATAGTTGAAGACAGACTCTGCATTTTTCTTCCAAGAGTAAAGCTCTCGAGCAGGCCCTTGGAGCGTCTCTGCTCCAAGGGATATGCTTGAACAACAATACTTCAGTAGAATTAGCGTTACGATTACACGATATTTGAGCATCGAATTACACCAATATTTTATTCAGGATAATTTTTTTACTTTTATTCATTGTCAGTATTTGGAATAATATTATATCTTCCACACTTAACATCTGGGTCATTTATCATAGTCCCGCAACGCTCAATTGCCGACGTCTGAAAGTGACCATCCTGAGTATTTAGCTTTTCAAACAAGTAGCCATGGCAACGCACCGACTCCCAGAACCCGACTTGACATCTGTTTAAGGTCGGTTCTGACTGTTTAGCTTCTTTACCTGCATATGTTAGACTTGCCTGCATTGTTAGTGCCATTAATAATACTGATCTTAAATGTGCTTTTTTCATATTTTCTCCATGCTTTTTGCCATTGCTACCCAAACCTTTTCCTCCACGAGACCATCGCGGAGGCGGACTTGGATTTTCCCTGACCACGTGGCTTCTTTTTCGGGTTTGCCTGCGGTCGGAAAAATGGGTGGTTTGCTCTGGAACTCCAGCCAAGTCTGGCCGGATTCGTTCACGCTGCGCGCTTGAACTGGAGCACCTTTAGGAATTTCGATCTGGCTGACTTGAACGGGTCGGCCTTGCAGTCCCTTTACTTTGACCCGCACGGGCTTGTCCCCATTCAGGTAAACTCCCGCCGGGGCCAAGGCAAAGTGGGCGGAGGTCGTTTTCCAACTCACAGAAATTTTGACAGGAGAAACAAGATTAATAGGATTTGTTTTGTTTTGGGAATTCAGAAGCGTGATTTCGACTTCCTCCCTTTGGGTGCCGATGACTTCTCCCTTGGGTGGTGTCAGCCTGATCTGCCAGCGGTCTTCTCCGATCTTGACCACTTTGGAATTTAAACTTTCTGTCTTGATCTCCAGATCATCCCACTCCAACTCCGCTTCGCCCCGGCTCACCTCAAAACTCACCGCCTTGGGCTCGACCCCCAGCAGTGTCTGCCCCAAGTCCACCTGCCCAAGCACATTTAATGTTGTCACCGCCCGCGCCCCACCAACGTCTTGATTTGCCCCGTCGCCCTCCGCGTCTCCCGCGTGAGCTCTTTTGATAACTCACCACAATCTGCGACCCAAACTCCCCACCCGATCCTGCGCATTCAAGCTCCCCAGAATTCTACTCTTTTCACCCGGAGCCAGAATCTCTTTCTCCACTCTGGACTCCGTGCAGCCGCAACTGTGTTCCACCTTCACAATTTTGATGGTTTCTTTGGAGTTGTTCTCAATTTCAAAGCTGAATTCCTTCCCCTCAAACTGGTTCAACTTACCCAAATGCTGCTGAGCTGGGCTGATGCTCAAGGCTGGAATCTCTCTGATTTCAGACCCCGCAGGTTTGTTCTTGAAAAACCAGAAAAGTCCCAATCCCAAAAGAATCAGCAAACCGCAAACCGCAAACCGCAAACCGCAAACCGCAAACCGCAAACCGCAAACCGTT
>JAAUTS010000229.1 GCA_012031345.1 Blastochloris sp.
CTATGCCGCGCCCCAATTCACGCTGAGCTTAAAAAACGAGGTAGGAGCCATCTGCAACACATTTCAAAAACGCCCCAGCCTCATCCACTCCTTTTGGAAAATGGCAGGCTTAAATATCACTTAGTTATGCAAGTCTGAGTAGAAATCCGCCCCTCAATCATTCCTACTTGTTTACATCTTGATGCCTACATCATCATGTAGTCATGCTTAGAACTCAAATTCAATTACCTGAACCCTTGTTTCAGCGACTCAAAAAAATCGCGGAGCTAAGGGATTGGTCCGTGGCAGAACTGATACGGCGGGGAATGGAAACTTACGTCCAGACCTGCCCGGAGCTTACTGAGTCCCGCGAACCGTGGACGATGCCTGTTTTGCGCGGTAGTGGCGGGCATCGGGCAGATCCTGCAGTGATCCGACCTGAGATCGAAGCCATCCTACATCGTTATAAAACAAAGGACTGAGATGCTGACCGTAGATACCAACCTGTTGATTCACGCCGCAGATCCTGATTCCTCCTACCACCAGACCGCGAGGAATTTTTTTACAAAAGTAAATGAGCAGGAAGAGGCGTTCGTTCTCTGCGAGCTGGTATTGGTGGAACTCTACATGCAGTTGCGCAATCCGGCCCTTTCTCGAAGCCTTACTCGGTCAAAGAATCAGCCGCTTATTGTCTGGCCTTGAAAAAAATCCGGCCTGGTGCTGTGTGGACTATGATCCCTTGATCACCACAAAACTGTGGTCATGGGCAACGACCACTAAAGCAGGTTTCAGGCAGGTGATTGATGCCCGAATCGCCTTCACTCTGCTCCACCACGGAGTCACTCGCTTCGCCACTGCCAATGTGAAAGATTTCAAGGAGTTTGGCTTCGCTCAAGTGTGGAATCCTTTGGCGGAATGAGATGAAAGACAGCCTGCCGCAGTGATGCGGCAGGCTGATCTTACAGGACAATCTTCTCTGGTTGAAAAAATCCAGAGCGGATCAACTGGCAAAGGCGGCGGGAATTTCGAGGGCAACTTTGTTGCGCTGGGCTTCCTCGTCCTTGGCCGTGTCTTCCAGACCCACCAGAGGCTCGCCCACTTCCGCACCCAGTTTGACCAGGCGAATACGGCGATAGGTGTGGAATCCGGTTCCCGCCGGAATCAGGTGACCCATGATCACGTTTTCCTTGAACCCGCGCAAACGATCGCTCTTGCCCAGCGTGGCGGCGTCCGTCAGAACACGCGTGGTGTCTTGGAACGAAGCAGCAGAGATGAAGCTTTCGGTTTCGAGCGAGGCCTTGGTGATGCCCAAGAGCACCGGAGTGGCTTCGGCGGGTTTCCCCCCCCTTGTCCGCCACCTTGCGGTTTTCCTCTTCAAAGGCCAGACGATCCACTTGGTCGCCCCAAAGGAACATGGTATCACCGGGTTCGGAGACCTTCACCTTGCGCAACATCTGGCGGACGATGGTTTCAATGTGCTTGTCATTGATTTCCACACCTTGCAGGCGGTAAACCTCCTGCACTTCGTTGACCAAATATTCCTGCAACTCCTGAGGTCCGCAGACTTCGAGAATCTCGTGCGGAACCACCGGACCTTCGGTCAATTGCTGACCTTTCTTCACGATGTCTCCCTGATACACGATCAAGTGCTTGGAGAGCGGAATCTGATGTTCCTCTTCCAGCCCGGATTCCTTGTCCTTGATGATGAGAAGTTTCTTCCCGCGGGAGGTTCCTCCCAGATTGACTTCACCATCAATCTTGGCGATTTCTGCTGCATCCTTGGGCTTGCGGGCTTCGAACAATTCCGCCACACGAGGCAGACCCCCGGTGATGTCCTTGGTCTTGGCCACTTTACGCGGAGTCTTGGCCAGACGCTGACCCGCCTTGACCTTCATGCCTTCCTGCACTTCGATGTGGGCACCGGAGGGGATGGAATAGGCGGCCAAAGGCTGGCCGGAGTCGTCCACCACCAGGATCTGCGGGTGCAGGTCTTCCTTGTGCTCAATGATGACCGTTCCGACCATCTTGGTGGTTTCATCCACCTCGCGGTTCATGGTGACGCCTTCAATGATGTCACGGAATTCGATCTTCCCGGTTTTTCCGTCAGAATCGGCACGTTATACGGATCCCATTGGACGAAGACCTGGCCTTTTTTGACCTTCTGACCTTCTGCCACGGCGATGACCGAACCGATGACCACGGTGTATTTTTCCAACTCACGACCTTCTGTGTCATGAACGCTGACCGTGCCGCTCTTGTTCAAGGCGATGAAGGTTCCGTCCAGAGCCTGCACCGTTTTCAAGTCGGTGAACTGCAGGGTTCCGTCATTACGAGCCTTGATCTGGGGCTGCTTGAAGACCTGGGAAGCCGTTCCACCGATGTGGAAGGTTCTCATGGTCAACTGCGTGCCGGGCTCACCGATGGATTGGGCGGCGATGATGCCGACCGCCTCACCGAGCTTGGCCACTTTGTTTGTGGCCAGGTTCAGACCATAACACTTGCTGCACACGCCACGACGGGTTTCACAGGTCAGCACGGAGCGAATCCGGACTTTTTCCTGACCCAGAGCCTCAATGGCTTCGGCCTTCTTCTCGTCAATGAGTTCGCTGGCTCCGACCACAATCTTGCCACTGACCGGATCCACAATGTCGTCGCAGGACACACGTCCAATGATGCGCTCACGCAGTCGGACAATTTCATCCTCCCCTTCGTAAACCGCTTCGACCCAGATACCCTTGACCGTGCCGCAGTCCGGCTCGGTGATGATGACGTCATGGGCCACATCGACCAATTTACGGGTCATGTAACCGGAGTCCGCCGTCTTCAAGGCGGTATCGGCCAGACCCTTACGGGCACCGTGGGTGGAGATGAAGTATTCCAAAACGGTCAAGCCCTCACGGAAGTTCGCCACAATGGGGCGCTCAATGATTTCACCGGAAGGTTTGGCCATCAATCCACGCATCCCGGAAAGCTGACGCACCTGGTTGCGGTTGCCTCGGGCAGCGGAGTCCACCATAAGGAAGACGGGATTCATTTCCGCCTTGCCCTTGTTATACTCGAGGGCGCGGAAGGCGACACTGGCCACTTCATCCGTGGCCTGGGTCCAAATGTCCACAATCTTGTTGTAACGTTCGCCGTCGGTAATGGCACCTTGGTTGTATTGCTTGGTCACCGTGCCGACGGATTCCACCGCCTTCTGCACGACGTCTCCTTTTTCCTCCGGAATGATCATATCATCAATCCCGATGGAGATGCCCGCCTTGGTGGCGTATTTGAAACCAATCTCCTTCATGTCATCCAGGACACGCACCGTGCGGGCATGACCACAGACCTGATAACAACGGTTGATGATTTCACCGAGCTGCTTTTTACCGGCCTTCTTGTTGTAAAAGCCGATTTCCTTGGGCCAAATGCCATTGAAAATAACCCGACCTGGTGTGGTCTCGATCCGCTTGTTA
>JAAUTS010000067.1 GCA_012031345.1 Blastochloris sp.
CGGTAAGTGACGGTAATATGCTGACGGTGGATGCAGATGGAGCGGTGACGTTGTTGACCAATGTGGTGAGTGCGGATGTGGAAACGACGCAGGCCGGAGCCATCACGATTACGGAAGATAACGCCATCACGCTGAGCAATCTGACAACGTTCAACGGATTAATTTCGGTTCTGGCGATTGGAGATTTAAATGCGGTTAATGTCGTTTCCGGCACCAGCAGCGCGGCCAACAGCATCAGCCTGACTTCGACTCTGGGCAATCTGACGGCAGGCATCGTGAATTCCGGTGCCCTGGGCCAGATGGTGTTGAACGCAGGTCAAGCCATTTTGGATGCGGCTGGAAAAATCACGGCGAAACAATTGCTGGCAACATCGGTCGAGGGTGCGGTGCTTGATACCCAGGTGGAAAGCCTGAGCATTACCAATACCGGACTCGGCTCGGTCATCATCACGGAAAGCGACGCGCTGATTTTGAACACGGCCACAACAGTTGATGGCGATGTGAGCATCACGACGGGTGGAGCCTTGAGCTTGACGACGGTGACGGCGGGCAACGGCGGAGATGTGATTTTGGATGCGGGCGGGGCGATCAGTCAGCTCAGCGGCAAAGTGACGGGCAACATGCTGACGGTGGATGCGGATGGAGCGGTGACGTTGTTGACCAATGTGGTCAGTGCAGATGTGGAAACAACGCAGGCCGGAGCCATCACGATCACGGAGCACGATGCGATCGACCTGATCGAACTGACAACGTTCAATGGCAACATCTCAGTGCAGGCCGGAGGAACGATCCGCGCCGGAGCGATCACTGCGGGGATGAATGGGGACGTGATTTTGAATGCCACGAGCGGGGCGATTGAGCGACTGGGTGGCAGCTTGATTATGGGCGATGACCTGAACGCGACAGCGGTCACGGGCATCAACTTGAATACACGCATCAACAGCCTGAGCGCGGTGAACACGGGGCTGGGCGATGTGGTGGTGACAGAATTTGACGGATTGACGCTGAACACAGCCACGACGGTCAATGGTGATGTGAGCATCACGACGGGTGGAGCCTTGAGCTTGACGACGGTGACGGCGGGCAGCGGCGGGGATGTGACTTTGGACGTGAGTGGAGCGATCAGTCAGCTCAGCAGCAAGGTGACGGGTAACATGCTGACGGTGGATGCGGACGGAGCGGTGACGCTCTTGACCGATGTGGTCAGTGTGCAGGCTCACGCCAGAGCTGCGGGGGCGATCACGATCACGGAAGATACGGGATTGATTTTACAGGATATCCGGACGGATGACGGATCCATCACGGTGCTGGCCTCGGGACTTCTGCAGGCTTTGTCCGTCATTTCACTGACCAATGCGGCGGCCAACTTTGTCAGTTTGACCAGCACCCAAGGGAATCTGGAACTCGGTCAGGTGCAGGCGGGCAACTTGGCGGACCTGACTCTGAGTGCGGCTAACGGAACCATTTTGAATCTGCCTGGCAAAATTGAGGCGAATGTGCTGACCGTGCTGGCCAAACAATCCATCCGCCTCGACACCAGCGTGAACCGTCTGAATGTTCAGAGCACGGGTCTGGGAGACATTTTGATTACGGAGACGGATGCGGTGATTCTGGATTTGGTGCGTGCCCAAGCGGGTTCGATCCAGGTGATCGCGGGGGGAATGCTGACGGCGAGTCAGGTGATTTCGACCACGGACGATGCAGCCCATGATCTTTTCCTGCAAAGCACAGTGGGTGATTTGCTGGCGGGCCTGATCGATGCCAAGAGTCTGGGCTCGGTCACCTTGATCGCGGCAGGCTCCATTCTGAATGCGGCGGGAGTGGTGCGCGGAAAACTTTTGGAAGCCACGGCGGCTGGCGGCATCGAGCTGGACACGGAAATCGAGAGCCTGGTGGCGGAGCTGACTGCGGCGGGCGATCTGGTGATCCGTGAAGCGAACAATTTGACGGATATCGACATTTCCATCACTGACGGGGCAGTGGACATTGAGGCGGGTGGCGATTTGGTTCTGAACGGATTTGTGGCGGCGGTGTTGAGTGACGACAACGATCTGCGTTTGGTAAGTTTGGGCGGGGATCTGAGTGTGGGTGAGTTGCAACTCGGCACGGAGGGGGATGTGGAGTTGTCCGCCCAGGCGGGAAGCATCAGCAGTGGCCTGATTACGGCGGATGAACTGAGTGCGCTGAGCCTTAATGCCCTCAACCTCGAAACAGCGGTCAACACGCTCTCGGCGGAAGTAACGGGCACGGGAGATCTGACTTTGAATGAATTCGATGCGCTGGATCTGACTCTGGCCCGCACCTTCAATGGTTCTATTTTCATCAAGACGGGCGCTGAGTTGAGCCTGGGCCGGATTGAGAGTTCTGATGAGGTGCAGTTGGATATCGGCGGTGGCATTACGCAGAGCAGCGGCATCCTTCAGGCTTCACTTCTGACTTTGGAAGCCACCGGAGCGGTTCAAATCTGGACCCAGGTGAATCAGGCCAACATCCATGTCAAGGGCTCGGGAGATTTGGTGGTGTTGGAGACGGATGGAATTGAGCTATTGGATGTGAAAACCGATAATGGCTCCATCACGGTGGAGGCGGGCGGAGCCCTTACGGTGACGGATGTCCAATCGCTCACGGATTCGGCCTCGAATGACATTTGGCTGGAAACCAGCATGGGCAATATTCTGGTGGAAACACTGAATGCAGGCAGCTTGGGTGATGTGTCGCTCAAGACCGGGGCCGGATCAGTCCTCAGCACCCTGTCAGGTCTGATCAAAGGAAATCTGCTGGAGATCGAAGCTACGACGGGCATCGGGTTGAACACCCAAGTGGCGCAACTTCAGGCCATCAATAACGGGGTGGGTGACATCACTATTTCCGAAGTGGACACGCTTTGGGTCACGGAGTTGACGACTCTGGACGGGGCGGTGGATCTTAGCACCGGGGCGGCACTGACCTTGGAAACCTTGATGGCGGGTAATGGCGGGAATGTGACTCTCGACGCGGGTGGAAACATCGTTCAGGAAACGGGCAAGCTGACGGGATCTCTGCTTCAGGCGGTGGCGACGGGCAGCATCACTCTGCGAACCAATGTGGATGAGGCCATCCTCAGCACCCGTGCGGCCGGGGACATCCGGATTCTGGAGTGCGACAGCATCACCCTCCTGGATGTGGATGCCTTCGATGGTTCGATCAACATCCGCGCAGGGGCGGCCTTGCGGGCTCTGGATCTGCGTTCCCTCCGGGATCGGGATGTCAATGACATCGATTTAATTTCCGACATGGGAGATCTGAGTTATGGCTTGGTCTCCGCAGGAGTATTGGGAGACCTCTCCCTGACGGCCACGGCGGGCGCGATTCTTCCTGAAACAACGGGCAGTCTTTTGACGGGCGATCGATTGACCGCGCTTTCACGTGATGGCATGACTTTGCAAACCAACGTGGCGGACATCATGGCTGAGTCCACGGGTGCAGGGGATCTTTTCATCACGGAAGCTAACGCGGTGACTTTGCGTGATGTGGAGACGGCGGATGGGGCGATTGAAATTCGTGCGGGTGGAAACATCCGGGCGGAGCGCGTGGTTTCGCAGAACAGTGTCGATGCCAACCAGATCAGCGTGGAAGCGACCAGTGGCAACATTCAGGTGGCGGAAATCAATGCGGGAGCCGGAGCGGACGTGTTCCTCAGGGCCCAGGGCAGTTTGCAGGATTTGGCCGGGGGTCGCATCACGGCGCGTCTGTTGGACGCCCAGGCGAGGACCTCGCTGGCACTCGACACGGCGGTCAGCCGCATCCTGGCCCGCAGTAGTTTGCAGGGTTCCATCACAATCACGGAGTTGGACGATGTTTTGGCGGATGAAATCCTGACGACCCAGGGACAGATCAGCATCACCACGGGTGGTGTTCTGGAAGTCAACACCATCACGGCAGGAGGAGTGCGCAATGTCACGTTGAAGTCGGGTGACGCAGTGGTTCAAAACACGGGTAAAGTTTCCGGTGCCCTGCTCAAGGTGGAGGCGGAAGGTTCCATCACGCTGCTCACGGCGGTCCTGTCAGCGGATTTGAGCACAACCGCTCTGGGAGATGTGTCTTTGACGGAAGACGACGCGATCAGCTTGAACAACGTTCAAAGTTTCAACGGATCCATCACGGTCACGGCACTTGGAAATATCAGTACGGCCCGGGTGCTGTCGCTGACGGATTCTGACGATAATGATTTGTCGCTGCTCAGCACGGGAGGAAACATCCAAGTGGGTCTGGTCTCGGCTGGCAGCACGGCGGGAGATGTGTTCCTCGAAGCCTTGGGTTCCATTTCCATGCTGAGCGGATTGAGCACGGGCGCGAATCGTGTCAGGGCGGATTTCCTACAGGCAGTGGCGCGGAATGGAATCAATCTGGTGACGGAAGCCAATCTTCTGGATGCCTGGAACGGGCGACCGGGGATGTGGTGGTGAATGAGTTGAACGCCCTGAATGTGCAGCAGGCGGTGACGGTGGATGGGGATGTGGAAATCCGGACCGGAGGCAACCTGGTGCTGGAAACTCTGACCGCAGGAGCGGGAGGCAATGCCTTGCTGGTCTCGGGCGGCAACATCACACAAACCACAGGCAAACTCGGAGCCAGCTTCCTGGAAGCTACGGCGAATGGTGGCATCCGCCTGATCACGGCGGTGGACAGCGCGAACATCAGCGCGAGCGGGGCGCAGAGTGGGTCGATTGAAATTTTTGAGGATGACGACATCACGCTGTTGGATATCGACACGGTGCAAGGTGCGATTGAAGTTTTGGCCGGAGGATTGATTGAAGCGGTGGATGTGGCCACCACGGGAGCTTGGACAGCTTTGACATCACGTTGACCAGCACCAGCGGCGAGCATCATCATCAGCTCGGTCCGGGCGGGGGTGCTGGGGGATGTGCAACTGGATGCCGCAGGGCAGATTGATGGCTCGGCGGGTTTGGTTTCCGGTGATGTGTTGGAAACGAACTCGGTGGGATTGACCAATTTGCGCACGGTGGTGACGGCCCTGATGGCTTCGGTCACAGGAACGGGCGACCTGACGGTTCTGGAAAGCAACAGTTTGTTGGTGAATCAGGCCCGCACGGCCAATGGCAAGATCGACATTCGCAGTGGCGGTGCCATGCAGGCCTTGGATGTGGTTTCTCTGACTTCTTCCATCGCCAACAGCATCACCCTGGAGACAAGCGATGGCAGCCTCGCCGTGGGTGAGGTGGATGCGGGTGATTTGGGCAGCATTTTCCTGGACTCGGCTTCCAGTCTGACGGATTTGACGGGCAAACTTCGCGCGGCTGAACTTGATGCCACGGCGGCCTTCACTCTGGATCTGGATACGGAGGTGGAACGTCTGCGCGCGGAAAGCCGCAGTTCCGGTAACATCTTGGTGCGGGAGTTGGACGCGATTATTTTGGATCAGGTTCGCACGGCGGATGGTGCGATTGAGATTGAGGCCGGGGGGACGATCACAGCTTTGGATGTGCAGTCCTTGTCGGATTCCGACCTGAATGATCTGACCCTACGGACGAATGTCGGGGACATTGCCTTGGGCACGGTGACGGCAGGCAGCCTGGGGGATCTGTCCATCAACGCCGCAGGTGCGATCACTGATCTGGCCGGCAAGGTGGTGGGGGATGTTTTGAACGCGAATGCGGGCAGTGGAATGTTCCTGGACACCACTGTGAACGAAATCCGTGCGATCAATACCGGGACGGGCGATCTGTTCATCACGGAGACGGATGATCTGAATTTGGTTCTCGCCAGCACGGTGAACGGCTTGGTGGATGTGGAGTTGGGCGGGGATTTGACCTTGGAAGCGATCACGGCGGGCAATGCAGGCAACGTCACCCTTGAGGCACTGGGCTTTATTTTACAAAACACAGGATTGATCTCGGGTTCACTCTTGAAGGCGGATGCCGGAGCCTCCATCACCCTGTTGACGTCGGTGGATTCCGTGGATTTGAGCAGCAGTGGCACAGGCGCGATTCGTGTGATGGAGCAGGATGCGATTGAATTGACAGATGTGGACACGGCGGATGGCCTGATTGAGATTGAGGCCGGGGGCACGATCCGGGCACTGGATGTCCAATCCCTGACGGATGCGGATGCCAATGACATCACGATCCGGGCCACGGATGGCGATCTGGTCTATGACATCATCAATGCGGGCAACTTGGGCGATCTTTTCCTGACAGCGGATCAGGGCTCTATCCTGCCCACGGGCAGCCTCTTGACGGCGGATGTGTTGACGGCGCGCGCGGCGGGGATTTTGGATCTGATCACCCGCGTGAATTCCGTGGACGCCGTGAGCAGCGTTGCGGGATGGATTGAGGTGGATGAATTTGATGGCGTGATTCTGACCCTGATTTCCGCAGCGCAGGGCGGCATTACGGTGCAGGCCGGCGGTGTTCTGACCGCACTGGATCTCCGCTCTCTGAGTGGTTCCGACGACCATGACATCCGTTTGACCACGACGGCCGGGAATATTGAGGCGGGTGCCATCGATGCCGGCAATCTGGGAGATGTGATCCTACGGGCGGCGGCGGCCATTGTGGATTTGGCGGGCAAGATCAAGGCGGACCTGCTGGATGCCGAATCCACAGGGGACATGACCCTGGATACAAGCATTGCGCAATTGCAGGCCCGCGTGACGGGCTTGGGTGGCATCACGGTTACGGAGAGCGACGATCTTCTGGTGATTGTGGTGGAGACACAAGATGGAGATCTGACTCTCAACACTGGCGGAAATCTGAGTTTGGAAGAGGTGACGGCGGGGAATAACTCGGATGTGACCTTGGATGCCACGGGATTCATTCGCCAGACCACAGGCCAAACAATAGGGGCTTTGCTCACAGCAAAGGCGGATGGTTCTATCCTTCTGCTGACGGCGGTGGACTTCCTGAATCTCCTCACGCGCCTGGCGGGGGATATTACGGTGACGGAAGAGGATGAGATCGGGCTCACTTCGGTGCTCAGCTTTGATGGGGCCATCAATATCAAGGCCGGAGCTGCGATCACAGCCACCCTCTTGCGCTCGCTTCTCGATGCGGAAGATAATGACATTTTCCTGGAAGCTGAGACCGGAGGTATCTTGCTCGGGCTGATTGATGCGGGCAGACTTTTCGGAGATATCCGCCTGATCACGCCGGAGGCGATTGAAATCCTGGCTCTGACTTCCGGAGCTCACTTGATAGGAGATCGTGCGGAACTCGAAGCAGTGACGGGGGTGGGTGCGCTGGGTTCCTTTAGCACGGGAGTTCAACTGCTGGAGACGGAACTGAATATCTTGAGTGTTCTTCTGAGTGGCCGCGGGGATTTACGTCTGAGCGAGCTGGATGATCTGATTCTGGAAAAGATTGAGTTGGCCGATGGCATGGTGGAAATTTTGGCAGCGGCTTCCTTGACGGTTCTGGATCTGCACATCCAATCCGGTCTGGCCCAAACCATGGGCTTGAACATGGTCATGGCTCCGGGAGCCCGGGCCCAGGCACTGCTGGTGCTGCAAACGCTACAGAGCAACATCAATATCAGCAAAATCATCGTGGATGGAGATGGTATCAGTGCTCTGGATGCGGGTGGCTCGATTGAGTTTTGGCCGGGTGGTTGGACGGGACGGCATATTCAATCGGAAGAAGTGCATCTGCACGCCTTGGAAGGGATCGGCGGGCTTGGGGTGATGAATATCGCCGCTTCCACGCTAACGGCCTGGTCGGAAAACGGGGACCTGCAATTGGATAACTTCTGGAGTGAGCCGGTGAATGTCGGAGAGCTTTGGTCTTCCGGTTCCATCAAATTCAAGCAGTGGGGCGGTGGAGAGTTGTTCTTGGATCATCTCGACGCCGGAGAAGAAGCGTATCTCTGGGTGGATGGTGAACAAACTCTGACCGCACGTTTGATTCATGCAGAGGGCAATTTACACCTCAAGGCGGAGGAAATGGAATTCGTGGGTGGAGCGCTGACCATCCTCTCGGAAGAGACGGTCATTCTGGAGCCGGATCGTCCAGGGACTTTGGTTGAGTTCTTTGCGGTGGAGCCGAACGACAAGCCGGACGTGTTGGAGATCAGTCCGCGCGACGTGGCGGCCCTGGGCTGGCCTTCCCGGCCTTATCAAATCTTAGGAACCATTATTCTGCCGAATGAATTCCCTGGTCTGATTCCGCCAGCCCTCCAGCCAAATTTAACTTTGACCTTCGATGTAAGCAGTTTGAATCTGCGGGTTGGGTTCGCTGGCTTTGGCGGACCGCGGGTTATGGAGCTGGATCTGAGCACGCTGCAGGACAGTCGTCCCGGTAAAAATTATCTCAAGAAATTGAAGAAGAGTCTGGACCGTATCGGTCAGGGTCAGAGCAGCAAGTTGATCTTGGCTCAGGAAACGGAAGCAGTGCAGGAATCTGCTCAAGTGGAGAAAGTGGAGCCCAAGACAGGTCTGTGGAATATGATTCTGGCCTGGTTCCAGTCGCTGCTGAAGGCTGTGGTCAACTGGATCCTGGGCTGGGTGAAGTAAAGGCTCTGCACCTTACCGGAATTACTATTACAGAAAAGTTCGGTGTTGAGCCAGGGCTTGACGGAGTCTTTGGAGATACTGGGATCGTGGTATCTCGCGCGCGCCGAGTCGGCGGGTGTGGGCTGTGACCATTTGCAGGTCGAAGAGCAGGTATTGGCGTGATCGCAAATGCCCGACCAAGTGAGCCAGAGCAATTTTGGAGGCATCATTCACCCGGCTGAACATGGATTCTCCGGCAAAGAAGGCACCCATGGCCACGCCATAAACTCCGCCCACGAGTTCTCCCTTCAGCCAACATTCCACGCTGTGGGCGTGACCCGCCTGATGTAGATGGATGTAGGCTTCCATCAATTCCGGCTCGATCCAAGTTTGTTCCCGACCGGGTGCGGGTGTGGCGCAGGCCTGGATAACCCCGCAGAAATCCTGGTTGAAGGTCAAGGTGAAGTGGGATTGACGCAGCTTTTGTGCGGTCCGGCGTGAGAGATGAAAGTCTTCCAGTTCCAAAATGCCACGGGGATCGGGAGACCACCAGGAGATGGGATCGACCGACCAAGGAAAAATCCCCTGTTGATAGGCAGCCAACAGGCGCGGCACCTCAAGATCCCCGCCCAAAGCCAGCTAACCCATCCTCCCGCGCCAGCTCAGGTGAGGGGAAAGTCAGGCTCTGATCCAAAACCAAAAGCCTTTGCCCTTTCATGCGGGGTTCAGCCGGGAGTTATGATGGGTCTTCACCATCAAGAGCTTGAAGGACATGAAGGGAAACGATCAAGCCTGGGTTTTGGGAAGGATCTCCAGAGTTTATCGAACAGCTGAAAATTTCGGGTTAGGCATTTTTTATTCAAGTCATGGAGATGGATATTTCTATGTTTTGACAGGCCTCTCTGCTAGGGAGACACTGATTTAACCGCCAAGACGCGATGACCGCTAAGAAAAATAAATTCCTCTATAAAAACCGGCTTTCTTCGCGATCTTTGTGTCTTTACGGTTTGATTGTCTTTAATCAGAGATTCCCTAGTGAAATTTTATTTAAAAAATTTATTCAATCTTAGTTTTGATGCTTTGACCTCCAGACTGGCGGGCCAAGCTTTTGATGGCACCGTCAGGATCCTTGCCCACGCTATGGGCAAAGAATTTCACTCCTTTGGATTTAAGCAGTTCGGACAAATCGTTGACGGCTGAGTCGTCCACGAAATCAGCAAAATCGGAAAGAAAATAAATGGATTCAGGAGCAGGGCCGGGTTGGCTGAGTTTTTCCAGGATACGGGTCATGATGGAGCGGGGCAGTTGGGATTGGTAGTAAGTTACATAAAAGTCGGAGCTGCCGCGTTGGCGTTTAAGTTTATCCAGGCTTTTTTCCGTAGCAAAAAGAGCACCGGAAACCTTGAGAATTTCTGCATCTGGAAAAGACTCCAGAGCCATGGCTTCAACTTTTTGACTAATCGCTTCCATACTGCCGGAGTTGTCCAAAAAGACCCAGACTCCTTGGTTGCCAGTCTGAAGTTCCAATCCAAAGAAATTTCTTTTCCTGTGCCACCGGAACCACGTCCCGACCCTACTCCATAGGCACCACCTTCCGGTCCGCCCGAGGAACGTGTGCCGGGCAAAACTAGTCCGCCCGGAGTGGGCATGCTCAGGACTGGAATGAGGGAGTCGGATGACTGGGAGGGAGATAATGCTTCGGACAATGTCTGGCTGTCGGAGTCAGAGGGTGTGGCAGGATCGGGCAGGGTCAGATCGTGGGTGTCGGGGTCCACGAGGGTATCCACGTTTTCGGTCGGAGGTGTCGGGGTGACTTCGTCCAAAGGTGGACGGGAAAGAGTTTCAAAATGTTTTTGCGGTTTGCGGGCCTCCAGCACAACGATAGAGCCCAAGGTCAAAAACAAGAGAAGATGGATTCCCAGCGAAAATATCAAAGGGCCAGGAGCCAAAAGTTTTTTAAAAAAAGAGAAAAAGTGGAACCAGGCATGAATTTATTATGCATGAGCGGGTTGGACTGAGAAAGGTGAAAGATAAAGGTTGTTGGATTTGGTTCGTGTTCAGGGGGAAAACCAATGGATCAGGATTTCCTGTTGGACGGGGGTTTCGCAGATCAGACTGAGGGTTCCATGCTTTGTTGTGGTTAGGGAATTCTTGCGCACCTGCCAGGTTTGTTGTGTGGCGGTTTCGGATAGCTTTTCAAGTTGAAGACTTTGCGGAGGATCTTGTTGGAGACGGGTCAGAGTGAGTTGGGAGGTCGAAGTTTTCAGGGTGAAGGTCCCCCCCGGTGTCCCAGATGCGTCTTCCTGCAGGAGAAGGGAAGGCGGAGTGCAACTCAGGTTGTTTTGACTACGGAAGCTGACAGGGACGCGGCTCAGGCCGAGTTTTTGCCTGCCCTTCTTGTAGTAGGTGAATAACAGGGTGTCGGTCCAGGACCCTGCTATGGCCCGATCCAAGGCTTTGGATTGAATGGTGACGGGACGCAGAGAGTCCCGCTGCATGAGAGAGGGGGACAATTCCAAAAGCTTGCGAAGAGAGACGATACGCACTTCATCCCAATCCGAAGACTCCGCTGGTTGAAGACGAAGCTCAGCGGTCTCGGAAGCCAGATTCCAGGCTTGCTTACCCAGATCGAGGCGATTGGGATGGGCGACGGCCAGAGGATCGGGTTGTTCGCTTTGCCAAGGCAGTGGGCTTTCCTGATGTTGATCAGGAGAGTTGAGGTAGCTGGTTTTGATTGTCTGCCAAGAGGCAGCTTGCTTGCCTGCATCAAGCAGGGATTGAAGATAGGGAGGGATCAAATGACTGACGCGTTCCGAGGCATGTCCGCAGCCTGGGTCCACCAGCAACTCCCAAGGTGCGGAGAGAAGTCGTCCCTTTTCGTAAACCTGTCGGAGATTTTCCCGTCGGAAAGCCATGTCGGTTTCACCAATCACCAGCAGTCCGGGCACACGGAGTTGCTGGGTGGGTTCGGGCATGCGGTGATGTCCTCCCTTGAGTGTCACGAATCCACCCATCAGTTCAGGTTGAGACAAGGCCATGTCATAGGCAAACTGTCCCCCGGTGGATAGACCCACCATGTAGAGCTTCCATTTCTTCCAATCCGCCCTTCCTGTCTCGGCACCCAGTTTTTCCCAGGCACTTGCAAACATTCGACCTGTTCCCTGGGAACTTTCGTGCCAGGAGCTTTGGCGCTCATTTTCGATAAACTGAGCAACCACGAAGATCAGTCCCAAGCGATCCGATGTTTTGAGCCATTCCGGGTTTTCGGCCAGATGCAGACCGTTCATCCCCGAGCCCAGAATCAAAACCAGGGCTCCCTGAATGTTTTGTTGCTCTGTGGGTTTGAGACAGCGGAGTTGGAGAGCGGCGGCGTTATCCTGTGAGCCTCCTTCAACCTGAATCTCCACCATGGGTTGTCCAGACAGGGTTGTAGTCAGGACGCAGCACAAGCCTAATAAAAAAACCAATACCTGGATTTTTTTCATGGGAAGCTGGGTTCCGCAGGTGTTTTGGGGAGAGTCAAAAGGTCCAACCATTCCTGCCAAGCCAGTGTTTCTCTGGAAACCGGATGTGGTGAGAGATGCAGGCTGACCCCCTTATTATCGAGTCGCCCGGACCTTTGCCAATAGATCCAGTGATTCGGTGAAGCTTTGTCATCGAAGAGGGAGTGAAGGACCCGGATGCGGTTCTGTACGGACTCCTCCAGCCCGTCCAGCCAGCCGGGCTTTGGTTCCCAACCATACAGGGCCAGCCAAACCGGGCGTTCTGATGGATTTTCGGACAAACTTTCCCATGTCTTAAGTGCGCTGGCCGCTCCGCCGCCGTGACCTGCGAGCAAAAGTGGGAGGGAATGGCCCGAGGGCGGTGGAAGTATCTGGAGAAGCTGATCCGGGTCTCCAGTCGTCTCGGACATTTTTTCCAGGGCGATGACCCGCCAGCCTCGTGCGGCCAGAGGGCGCAGGGTGGTTCTCATAAGTTGTGAGGCGGATTCACGTTCGTCTTGGAAGTAGAGCAGAGTTCCCAGGGCCGTTTGATGGCGGGGTTGCAAGGTCCACAATCTGTTTCCCGAATCGAGAGTCTGATCCTGCATGATGACGGGCTGTGCGGCCAGGCTTGCTTGGGAGATTCCCCCGAGAGCCAGACCCAGCAGCAGCACTGTTCCTGCGATCCAAAAGCAGAAGGCTCGGAACTGTGTGCGCCAGTGGGGTCCTTTCATGCTTTGGAGTATGGCCTGGGCCAGAAGACAAGCTGTCAGCAGAAAGTAAAGAATTTGCCACTCACGCACAAAACTTAGGGTGGAGAAGCAACTGGCGCAGATCAGACAGCCCAGGGACGCGGATATCCATGCCGTCCAGGAGACAGGGGCAAATCGCCGCGCGTTGAAGATATTCAGCCCCAGCAGTGCCATGGGCACACCCAGAATTAGGGCCAAAGCTGGAATTCCACGTTCCGCGCCCCAGGTAAGAAAATCGTTGATGGCGGTGGAGTATTCCGCTCGATGTCCCTGTTCCTGATAACGTAAGCTAAACTCCGGACCAAAACGATCCCGACCTACTCCGGTCCAGGGCTTCTCCCCCATCATTTGCCAGGCCCCCTTCCAAACCAGCAAACGGTGGGAGATGGATTTGTCCTCTGCCACGGCGACGCTGCTTCCCGCACGTTCCATGGCCTTGGGGAGAAGGGAAAGAAAACCGATGAAGAGGAACAGCACCAGCAAGAGCAAGCCATGAGCACCGTGCAGAAAGCGGAGGGGAAAGGGGCGAATCAGTGGGCCTGAATTTCGGGCGGCAGGCAGCAGGAACCAAAGAATCACCCATCCCACACCAAAGGCGACCCAGGCACCACGTGAGTAGGTGGCAGCCAGCAACCAGAGACCGACCATGATGCAGGGTAAGAGGGTTGCCCCCATGATGATGTGGGTCCTGCGTTTCCAGCCTTGGGAAATCGCGGAGGCCAACAGTCCGGTGACTGCGATCAAGAGCACGGACAGGATGGACCCCGCGATATTTGGAGTGCTCCACTTGCCCTGCCAGCGTGCCTGGCCCAGAAAAACAAACTGTCCAAAATCTCGCTTCGTTTGATTGTCTGTCAGTAAACCCGTCAGGGTGATCAGAGCCTGTGCCTGGTCCGGCAGATCGGTTTCGATTCGCACCCATTTTTTTATCAGGGAGCCGTAGGGATATCCCTGCACCAGAAGCTTGTCCTCCACGCGGATCAACAGTTTCCAACTCTGCGGGCTGCTTTGCTCCAGACGGACCGACACACCTTCAGCCTGACTCAGGTCCACTTGGGTGATTTTCCAGCCTGTCTGATTGGAATGAAGTTCCACCTCATAGTTCCGCTCCTTGATTTCATTGGGGGCACTCAGACCATAACTCAGGGTTCCAAGAAAAATTTTGGCCGGCTTAAGTCGAAGTTCGCTGATCTCCTTGGCTTGCCCGTTATGGAGTGGGAGAAACATCGACAGAATCAGCCCCACGAGAGGCAGGGATAAGGTCCGGCGCCCTAAGGGAGTTGCTTGGGGGTTTCCACGGTGACGATTCTCCGAAGAAAACGAGAGCCTGGGTTCAAGCCCTTCCGCCACCTTTTGGTTCAATCCACAGATGTTCATGCGGATCTCAGGCGCGCACCCGACTTCACCCAGAGCATGGTCATGGCGGCGAGCATCAGGATGTTTTTTAACATGGCCACGGGAACGGAATCCAGCCAACCCCCTCCCGCAAAGCAGCCGCAGGAGATGTTGAGTCCCCGCAACCAAACGGAGGCCAAGACCAGCAGAAAGAGCAGACAGAGCATAGTGGCCAGAAGCAGTGCTCCGGGACGCAGGAAAGCAGTCATCAAGGCCAGACCCAGGAGGCATTCCAGCCAGGGCAGATAATGCGCCAGCAGCCAGGAACTCTGGGAGTCCAGGAGACGATACTCGAGAATGTTTTGGTAAAAGGTGGGGGGCGAAAGCAGTTTACCGAAACCTGCCAGCAAAAAAATCAGACCCAGAGTTACGGACAGGCAGACGGAGCTGAAGGAATTCTTGGCCTTGGCATTCATGGGGCCAACTCCAACACGGGATCCAACCCGAGTTCCCGGAGTTTTCGGGCTACGCGACGACTGTTATCGCAACCGGGATCACAAAAAACCACCAGAGGAGTCTGTCCGTCCCAGGCCTGAAAGAGAAGGGGGAGTTGGGTGTCCCAGTTTTTTTCATGGAGAGGCAGAGCACCGGAGCGTGTTCCTGACAAAGGCCGGGGATTTTCACGGGCATCAATCCAGAATAGTTGTGAATACTTTTTTTGCAGTTCAGACTCGGAAATTCCTGACTTGAGTTGGGGTGCGGGTGCCAACCATCCATGTTGTGTCAGGGTCCAGGCACTGGGCAGAAGGGGCAGGGCGAGGAGGAGAAGGATGACGTGCAAGCATCGTGACGGAAGGGTTGAAATCAGGTGATTGGGCATCGAAGCCAATCATTATGGGAGTGCGTGCGGGCAAGCAAGTAGGAAAGATGAAGCTATTCACAGCGGAGGAAATGACCCAAGGTCAGAAATTTGTTGCAGGGGAGAGTGACATCAAAAGAGGTTAGGGCGGAAAGCCCGGAATGTGACAAAAAAGTGACTAACAGGTTAAGTTTATGATAGAGGCAAGGGTTTGCGAGCAAATGTGAATAACTTGGCCTTTAACCATGGACAAGGAGGTTAGATTCAGATGGTGTAGTGCGAGTGAACGAACAAGGCCCTAACCAAATCGAGACAATCGGAGCCAAGGCCCGCCCAGGGCGTGGCTTATCGGCGGTTGTTTTGCTGATTTTGTTGGGAATAGGAATCTTTTGGATATCCAAGAATCAACCTTCCGAGAATGAGTCGGGAGCCAAAGTGACAGGTTTGAGTGTTTCGCCCCGTCAGCAGCATTTGGGCAAGCTGAACCAGCATGAAAGCCGGGACTTCAGTTTTGAGATCAGTAACAATACTGGTCAGGACTTGCGTATCCTGCAGGTGGAGCATAGCTGTGGTTGCACGGAGACTAAGGTCGAGAAAGAGAGTCTGGCGCCAGGAGAAAAGACTCGGATATTGGGAAGTCTTGCTGCCCAAGATCGGGTCGGGGAATTTGGATCGGAGATACGGGTGAAATACCGGACAGGATTCACAGGATTGGGACAGGGTGAGGAACAAGAAGTCAAAATGTTGGTTGGGGCAAGGGCAGTGACGTTGATCAACCTGCCCGGGCATGTCGATTTGGGGGAGACCCTTCTGGGGGAGCAGCCCAAGGCCGTGAGCTTAGAAGTCAGCCGGGGTGAAGCGGAGCAGGCCTGGGATCACTTGGAGTTGAAGACGGAAACCCTTCAATCGAAACTGGTCAAGACGGGCGAGGGCAGATGGCAGGTCACCTTGACTGCCCCCAGGGGAGAAGTTGTCGGCAGCCAGCGGGAAAAGCTGAGCTTTGAGTTATCCAATTCCAAAAATCCAGGACATCCGGTGAATGCTGCCCGCCCCGATGATTTCGGGGTCGAAAGTTCAGCCTCTTGGAAAACGACCTCGGAACACTTCAGCCTGAGTCCGTCGGGTGTTTACCTGAGTGGAGACAAGCCCGTGCGGGTGAAAGTGAAGAGCCAGCAAGGCCGACCTGTTCAGGTCAGCCAAATCGAAATTCCAGCAGAAGCTCCCGTCCAAGCGAGAAGCCTAAGCGAATCCGGCCAGACCTGGCTGGAGTTCCGTAGCAAAGAAATTTCCCCGACCGCAGGCCAACCAAACCAACAAGCCCCGTGGTCAGGGAAAATCCAAGTCAATCTTCGCGATGGTCTCGTGGAGGAAAAGCACA
>JAAUTS010000068.1 GCA_012031345.1 Blastochloris sp.
AAGAACTTTTTGTGGTGTGCTTTTCTGCATGGGAATGAAAGTTAACCTAAGTAGAAGGCGGATGATTTTTCCGATCGTAATGCAGAACATACCCCGGAAAGCAGTCAATCAAAGTGTCGGGTGCAATTTTATGTAAAGGAGACGCCAAGGCTTCGGAAATTCGGGTCAGTGAGGCGATATCTTTTTGATAAAGTGCCAAAGCAATGGGATTGGGGTAGAGGCTGCTTTCCTTGAGTTCAATCCGACGGGGTTCGGAGGTGGAGACCGCGCTGATCAGGGCGTCGTGCATCGAAACCAGGAGGAGATAGCGGGGAGAGCTACGGAGCCAAGCGAGAGTCTGGTATGGGGCAGGCAGGTTCAGCTCCTTGGAGTCGCGGAATGTCTTTTGTATCCAGCCTTTGATGCCCTTGCGTTGCTGGACAAAGTTGCCATAACCCGAGGCCAGTCTTTTGGATTTCAGAGCCAGACGTTGTTCATTTTTTTTGAGCGAAGTCAGCAATTGACGCCCTTCCTTCAAGGGAGCGAAACCCGTTTGCAGGATGTCGGGAGCGGGATCCCAACCCAGGTATTGCTGGAGCGTTTCCAGTTTCTCTGCGGAAGCCAAGAGATCCTCAGCGGAGCTGTGAAGGATGGAGGGATTGATGGCGATGCGATAAGGATTGATCTTAAGCAACATGCGATGGGCAGAATGTCGGGATGCGGCTCCGACGGCAAGCTTGAATCTTGGGACTGAGGAAGGACACTCGCTGACGCGAGATTGCGCATTAGAAAATGCGCTCGAGAGGACTCGAACCTCCACGGTGTTACCCACAAGCACCTCAAGCTTGCGCGTCTGCCATTTCGCCACGAGCGCGTTGAAAGCGAGATAGTGCCGGAGCTTGCGCTACGAATCAAGAAAATCGTGGCCCAAACATGGAACACCCCCCTTCCGGCTGTTGTGGCGGGTGGGCCTCCGGCTGGGGATGGAGGGATTGTGGGCTGGTCAGCGGGTGGGAAATCGGTTCCAATTCCGGGATGAGTTATTATGTCCATGTGCAGGAGCAGACTTTGGGACCCTTTACGCTGGAGGAGATTCGGGAAGGAGTGAAGACAGGGCAGTTTCAGGCCGAGATGCCCTGTGCAGAGGCCGGGGCTGCGGCATGGAGAACGGTGGCGGAGGTGGTGGGTGGGGCGGCAACGCTCCTGCGCTGGGTGGGAGAGTCTCCGGGTTGGATTCGGGTAATTTGCATCCTGCATTCCGAGAGGAGTCCTTTCTTTTGCGTCGGAAGGTGTTTTCTTTGTTGGGTGGTAGTTTCCACATTTTCAATCCTGAGGGAAAGGTGCTGATGTTTTCCCGGCAAAAGGCGTTCAAGTTGCGGGAGGATATCCGGGTTTACACGGATGAACGTATGTCGGAGGAGATTTTGACCATCCAAGCCAGGCAAATTTTGGATTTTTCGGCGGCTTATGATGTGGTGGATCCATCCAGCGGAAACAAGGTGGGGGTGCTGAGGAGGAAAGGTTTTGCCTCCATTTTGAGGGATTCCTGGGAGGTTCTGGATGCCGGGGAACGCCTGATCGGTGTGGTGAAGGAGGATCAAGTGGCGTTGGCGTTGATCCGTCGTTTTTGTGTAATTTGATCCCGCAATCCTTTCATCTCAGAGTGGAGGAAAGGGTGCTGGTGGAGTATCGCCAGCAGTTCAACCCCTTTATCTTCAAGCTCGGGTGGAAGTTGAGTCCGGCCTCGGATGAAAAGGTGGACCGGCGACTGAGTGTGGCGGTGGCGGTGCTTTTGAGCGCGATTGAAGGGCGTGAAAGTTGAGGGGTTGTTTTTCATCAGGCACTGTGCAATATCAGGTGGATGGGTGAACATCCGTTAACACCGCCAGCGCGAACCGGGATCAATCCTGAATTCAGTTCCACGGCAGTCATTGATCTTAAGGGTCTTCTAGGGACGATCAAGAAGGCCAAGGGTGAGCTGGATCACGCCCAACCTATGGAGGGGGAGGTTACCCTGCTGGACATTTTTGCGGCGGAGGCGGAGTCTCTGCGGGAAAGCCGGGCCGAGCCGGAGAAGATCATGCCCATTTTGTTGGATAAGCTGGGCTGGTCTCATGAGGATCCGCTGGGCATGGCGGCCATCAGAACCAGCGAAATGGCGGGGGAAAATCAGGACAATCACCCGAGTTATCACAGTCCCCATCACGTGACGGAGGTGATTATGGCAGCTTATGTTTTGGGGATGCGGGAACATTTGCCCCAGGATCGCATCGTGGAGTTGCTGGTGGCGGCGGCGGCTCATGACATGGGACACACGGGGGGGATGAATCAATTTGCCTATGAGCTGGAAACTTTGGCCTATCAGACGGTTTACCCGGTTTTGGTGGAGTGTGAGCTGGAGGAAGTGAGGATTGAACGCATCGGAAGGATGATCGCTTCGACCGACTTTGCCAATGGGGTGCCGATGGTGCGTGCAGCGTATCGCCACTATCATGATTGTCCTCCGCACGATGAGGAGCGGATGCTGGCGGCGCAGTGTGTGATTTTGACCGAGGCAGATGTGCTTTTTCCTGTTTCAGTGAGAGTTATAATGATCGTCTGAGCAAGTTGTTGTCCGCTGAGTGGAATCGTCAGGAGACGCTGAGTTTGAGGGAGAGGATCGGGTTTCTTTCCTCGGTGGAGTTTATTTCGGATGCCGCAGTGCAGTTGGGGCTGGAGCAGCGTCGTCGCAAGGTCTGGGAAAATCTGACCCGCAAGACGGGGCGCATCCAATATCCGGAAATCCTGCCCAAAGAGCCTTGACCCGACTGCCGGGTGATCTTTTTCGCCCCGTGCGATTGAATGCGTGTCAAGGGAGGGGTGATGTGATTTACTTTCCCAAATGTTGGAAATCAGTGAAAAGCCCAAAATGGTGGAGAGTGCCCTGCTGGTCTCCGCCTATCAGGAAAAGGAGGAGCAGGATGAGGCCAAAAGTCTGCTCAAGGAATTGGGGGAACTGGTGGACACCTTGGGAGTTCCGGTCAAAGGGGAGATGCTGGTTCATGTGCGCGCTTATCATGCCCGCCTGCTGGTGGGGACCGGCAAGGCGGAGGAAATCATTACGTTAGCCAAAAGTCTGGGCTGTGACGTGATTGTTTTCGACAACGAGCTGAGTCCGGCCCAACAGCGCAACTGGGAAAAGGAGGCGGGCTTGGCGGTGATCGACCGGCAGGAGGTGATTCTGGATATTTTCGGCAAACGGGCACGAACCCGGGAGGCCCGACTCCAAGTGGATCTGGCCCGGATGGAATACTCCCTGCCCCGCCTGACCCGGGCCTGGGGTCACTTGGGAAAGATGGGCGGGGGAATCGGGGGCAAAGGGGAAGGGGAAACGCAGTTGGAGGTGGACCGTCGCCTGACGCGCCGGCAGATCGACAAACTGCGGGAGGAATTGGTGGAGGTCAAAAGTCAACGGGCAACGCAGCGGAAGGAAAGACAGCGCGTGCCCGTGCCCTGCCTGGCCATCGTCGGTTATACCAACGCGGGCAAATCTTCCCTGTTACGGACCTTGACCGATGCGGAAGTGTTGGTGGAGGACAAACTCTTTGCCACGCTGGACACCACCACCCGGAAGCTGATTTTACCCAGTCGTCAGGCGGTGTTGTTGACGGACACGGTGGGTTTTGTCCGTAAACTGCCGCATCGTTTGGTGGAGTCCTTCAATGCCACCTTGGAGGAGTCGTTGGTCTCTGATTTTTTAATTCATCTCCTGGATGGCAGCGATCCCGAGGTGCTGAGTTATCACGACACCACATTGAAGGTGCTGGCGGAGTTGGGTGCGGAGCAGAAGCAGATGGTGACGGTCTTTAACAAGATTGATCGGATTGAGGATCCGTCGGACATTCAAGCCCTGAAGCTGCGCTTTCCTGAAGCATTGTTTTTATCGGCAAAAACCGGGGAGGGAGTGGAGACCTTGCTGCACCGGATGGATGAATTGATTTCGGACCGGGCCGAACGAATGGAATTGAAGGTTCCACTGGAACAACAGGATTGGGTGGCGCGATTGTATCGGGAGACCAGTGTATTGAGTTGCGAGTATCTGGACAGTCACGTGGCAGTCACCGCGCTGGTGCCCAAGCGGCTTTGCGCCAGCTTCAAGTCATTCACGGTCTCCGCCCCGCAGCCTGGGTAAGACTTGTCGGAGGGGCAGCTCTGGGCTAGCTTGCGGTCATGAATCGATGGTGGCTGGCCTGTTGTTTACTGGGATGGAGCGTTGGTTTCATGCACAGCGCGGAGCTGAAGCAGGATGTGGGATCGCGGGTCTTGTATGTTTATGGAGACGTTTCCGAGGATGGGCAGGTGCCCAGTGGGGAGAAGGAGCCTTTTCACCAGATGCGTCTGTCGGATACCGGGCCCCGTGGGTTGTCCCAGTTTCAAGCTGCGCTGGAGGCTGTGGGTTTTCAAGTGGAGGAGGCTTATGATGCTGAAGTGGTGTTGGATGCCAACTTTCTGGGACGCTATGGCGTGGTGATCTTGGGTTCGAATCAGAGACGATTTTCGAAAGCCGAGGCTGAAGCGGTGAAGGAATGGGTGTCGGCGGGTGGAGGCTTGGTGGTGTGGTCTGACAGTGCTTTTGGCGGGGATCATCGCAAGGTGGGCTTGGACAACACACTGGGGCGCGACAGTGACAACGATCTGGTCGCGCAGTTTGGTATGTTTCTGCTGACGGATAACGGGGGTGGCAATTATTTGGTCAATCAGTTTGTGGAACCTCATTATTTGAACCGGTTGCAAGTCCAAGATGGATTGGCGTTTCGTGGGGAAGGGGTCAGCCCGATACGAGTTTCTCCTCCAGCCCGGATGCTGGCCGCGTTGCAGGAGGGAGGTTTGGGTGGAAAAATTCGCTTAAACCGACGTGACGAACCCTTGAATCTGAAAACAGACGCTGCCTTGGCGGTGGCGGAAGTGGGACGTGGTCGGGTGGTGGCGACCTTTGACCGGAACACCTTTTGGAATGCAGGGGAAGGAACCCGACTTTCCCATGTCAACAACCGGGAGTATGCCCAGAGGTTGTTGTTATGGGCGGCGGGGCGTGAGGATGTTCCGCTGAAGTAAGGGATCGTGGGAGCGGCGCTGAATTTTGAGTGGGTGGCTTATCCTGCGGGTGCAAAGCGCAAGATTGTGCTGAATCCCCTGATTACTGGAGAGTGGTCTTTTTCCGGCGTAAAATCCACAAGGCACCCAGTCCAAGGCCCAGAAGAGCATAGGTGGAGGGTTCGGGAATGACTTCGAGGTTGACGTTGTCAATGCGGTACGTGTTGGTAGAATTGCCAGCGCCAAAGGCGATTTCATCAAAGGTGAAGAAGGCTCCGCTTGTATCGGTATAAGCACCTGAGGATACCAAGTTTGATCCATTCAGGCTCAAACCAAAAGTCATGGTGTTTACATCCGCGCGTGTCAGTGTCAAGACTGCGCGATGGGAGGAGGTGCCCAAGGCAGGCATGTTGGACAACGTGCCGCCTGTGATGGCGGTGGAATCTGATCCGCTGGTCACATCCGGTGCGGCTCCGCTTTCATCAACAAAACTGGGCGGGGCGTTGCTGGCAACCTGAACACGATAGCCGAAATCGTTGCCTGAGCTGGTGTTATTGTCGGCACTGGTCACCGATCCGTTGCTGTTGTAGAGGCCAAAGCGAAAGACTGAACCCGTAGAGGGTGCCGTAATGTAACGGAAATCAAGGCTGAGCACGAAGCTCTGTCCCACGCTGAGGGTGGTGGAGCCGAAGTTTCCTACCAACATTCCGATGAACATGCCCGTGGGGGTGATCTGGAGGGTGCCGTCATTGACACCTTCATCAGGTCCCGTGGTGTTGTCGCTTTGCATCGTGATGGTGGTGGCGGCTTTGACGGCATACCAATCGAGTTGGCCTACGCCACCGTTGGTGCGATTGCCGTCGTTGAAGTTGTCATTGACCAGGACTTGGGAATGAAGGGGCTGCCAAACAAGTAGGCCAAAGAGTAGGAATGCGGGAATCTTTATAGTGTTCACAACTTCATTTATATAGCTTTCGCAAACTTGCACAAATTCTGCGTGATGCATATCGTTGCACATGGAATGGATCAAAATAAGCGATGTGGCGCGTCGAGCCGGGGTCAATCCCTCCACCGTGTCGAGAGCTTTGCGGGATGATCCCAGGATCTCTCTTGCGAGACGAAAAATGATCCAAACCCTGGCCACGCAAATGGGTTATCGACCCAATGCTCTGGTTTCTGCACTCATGGCCAGCCGGGGTGGGAAAAGGAAGTTAAGAGTGACCAGCACCATCGCCTTTCTGAAACTTATTCCCGAGGAGCGATGGCGGGAATTGCCCATGATGGCGCACTATCAAGAGGGGGCGCGAAAGCGGGCGGAGGAGCGGGGTTATGATTTTGAAACATTTTCACCTTTCGAGCTGCGCATGAGTCTGCCCCGGTTGCAACAGGTTTTGATCGCGCGTGGAATTCAAGGTCTATGCCTGGGACCCATGCTGCGACATTACAGTCATTTGAAGCTGGATTGGGATCGCTTCGCGGTGGCTGCGATTGGACGAACTTTGGTAAGGCCTGAGGTGCATCGGGCGGTGGCGGATCATTATCAGGGCATGCAACTGGCTCTACGCGAGTTGCGCCGTCGGGGCTGGACGCGGATTGGATTTTGCATTAACGAAACCATCAATAAAAGGGTGCTGGACTTGTGGTTGGCATCTTTTATGGCCTTTGGGCATCGGCATCCGCGCATGAAATTGTTGTTACATGAGAAAAAGGGGCAGATGGAGGATTTGCCGCGATGGTTGAGCAAGAGCAAGCCTGAAGTGATTGTGACGGATTCCTATTGGGTGCGGGTGAGACTAAGAAAACTGGGTATCAAATTTCCACAAGACGTAGGTTACTGCGTTTTGGGTTGGTTGCCTGAAGCTGAATCTGCCTGTGGGGTGGATCAGGGGGATGAGGGGATTGCAGCGGCGGCTATTGATTTGATTATCGGCCAGCTTCAGCGAAATGAACGGGGGGTGCCGATGCAAGCCCGCACGGTGTTGCTGAACTCCCGCTGGGTGGAAGGAGGGAGTCTGGGCGAGGGTAAGGAGTGATGGGGGAAAGTTGGGAAGGGGAACTGGATGGTTTTTGGGGAAATTCAAGTAGGTCTGTTCACGCACCTGGGCGTTGACTTATTTTGATTAACGATTGAAAGCATCAGGTGGCTGGGGCAGAATGCGGGGCATGAGTCTGCGACTTGGTTTGCGGGATTATGTCATCAAGGCGGAGGGTGACGTGGAGGCCATGTGTGCGGCCCGTGACCTGGGCTTGTCCGGCTATGAACCCGGTCCGACGCGGGAGCAGTTGGCGGAGTGGCCCTCGGTTCGTCTGGCGGAGCTGCAAGAGGGGCGGGAGCGGTCGGGACTGGAGGTGCCGAATCTTTCCCTGAATCATCACAACTGGGGGGGGGCTGGGTTCGGCGGATGCGACTTTGCGGGCCTTGGCGCGGGAGGAAATCCGACGGGCTTTTGATTGGGCGGAGTTGTTAGGAAGCGGGACCTTTTTTGATTCCATTTTTGGGCAGGCGAGTTTGAGAAAAGAGGGTGCCAGGGGAGCACGCGGTGGCGGGGTTCCGGGATCTGTGTGAGGAGGCGGGGGAGCGGGGGTTGATGTTGACCTATGAGGGGGATCTTCCGGCTCAGGAGGTGCTTGAGCTGATGGAGGCGGTGGATTCGCCGAACTTCGGCTGTTACTTTGACTTGGCCAATCCTCTGATCGAGGGACGTGATCCGGTCATGGAGTTGCGTTGCCTGGCGGGATGGATCCGTTCGGTGCATATCAAGGATTTTAAAGAAAAAATGGGCGATTGTCGTCCGGGCCAAGGTTGTGTGCCTTTGGTGGAATGTGCGCGGGTGCTGCGGGAAATGGATTATGCGGGCTGGTTGATTTTGGAGACGCCACCAGCGGAGTCTGAGGTGGTGGCGGGGGATGTGGCGTTGGCGCGGGAGTTGTTCGGGGGATGAGCTTCGTGCGGACACTGGCGGGGGATCTGGCGCCGGAGGCTCTTGGGGGTTGCTATTCCCATGAGCATGTCATCTTGGATGCGAGTTATGCCACGCAGATTTTTCCGGAGCAATGTTTGAACTCAGTGGAGAACGGGGTGAAGGAGTTGTCAGGATTGAGGGATTTGGGTGTGAGGCATCTGGTGGAGGCGACTCCTTGCGGGATGGGGCGCAATGTGAGGAAGCTGCGGGAGATTGCCCGTCGCAGTGGGGTGGGCATGGTGGCGACGACGGGGTTTGCAGCATGAGTCGTTGTTATGTGCCGGGACATTGGTCGAGGTTTTATGAGGGGGAGGAGTTGGTCAGTCTGTTTGTGGCGGAGATTGAGGAGGGGATGGATGAGTATGATTACAGTGGCCCGGTGCTGAGACGCTCGGAGTCGCGGGCGGGGATCATGAAGGTGGCCTCAAGCCGGGATCGCCTCACTTCGCGGGAGAGGGAGTTGTTCCGGGTGGCGGCGGAGGTGCAGAAAAGAACGGGCTGCCCGATCATGACTCATCTGGATGAGGGCACGGCGGGGGAGGAACAGATTTTTTTATTTCAACAGGAAGGGGTGCGTCTGGATCGTGTGATGTTATGTCACGCGGATCGCAAGCCGGATGTAGGGTATCACCGTGCCTTGTTGTCGGCGGGGGTGACGCTGGAGTATGACTCGGCGTTTCGTTGGGAGAAGCAGGGGCGGAAGGACAATCCGACCTTGGAGTTGTTGGGGCTGTTGTTACCGGAGTATCCCGGGCAGTTGGTTTTGGGCATGGACGCGGCGCGTCCGGCGTATTGGAGCAGTTATGGAGGTGGTCCCGGCCTGGAGTATTTGTGGAAGGTGTTTCGGGAAAAAATGTTAGAGCAGGGTTTGACGGGGAAGCAGGTTCAGGCTCTTTTTGTGGAGAATCCGGCCAGAGTGCTGACTTTTGTCCGTTGAAGGTGAGATGAGGGGGCTGCCAGAGGGTTGAAATGGAAAATCAGAATCGGCGAGAACCCATTTTCAGTAAAAATGATGGGCCTCACAAAAAAACTTATAGGCAGGCGGAAAACCAGTAAATATGAGGCTTGGCTGAGCATGACTATCCACTCATAGAAGCAAAAATAGTTGCGACGCAATCTCAATCTAATTCTTAATTGACATCACAGCTTCAGAATGAGATTCACAAGCTCGTCCAAAGGATAAAACGCAAGTAAGCACGGTCTTGAATCTGCGCAAGTGACAGAGTTCAACAAATGCTTAATTTGGTCAGGTTTTCCCGGCGGGATGCAATTTTTTTAAAGAAACGACATGGCTAATATTTTTCCTGCATGGACTACGTGGTTGCCCCTGAAAGTGGTGATTTGTCTGGTTTGCCTTGGTTCCATGACCGCAGTGGGAGTGACCTACTATTTTACTCCGAAATATACCAGGGTGGGATACCAACCCCTTCAACCCGTCAGTTTTGATCATTCCCTGCACGTGCAGCAACTGGGCTTGGATTGCCGGTATTGTCACCAGTCGGTGGAAGTTTCCTCCCACTCCAGCGTGCCTTCCACACAAACCTGCATGACCTGTCACCAACAGGTCAAGGCTCAGAGCCCCAAGTTGGAGATCGTTCGCAAGAGCTGGGAAACCGGAGAGTCGATCCCTTGGGTGAAAATTCACAAGGCTCCCGATTACGTCTATTTCAACCACGCCATCCACGTGAACAGCGGTGTTAGTTGCTACAGTTGCCACGGTCAAATCAATCAGATGGCGGTGGTCTGGCATGACCAACCTCAAAGCATGGGTTGGTGCCTGGAATGTCATCGTCACCCGGAAGCCAATGTCCGTCCTAAAGACCAAGTCTATAACATGGACTGGAAGGCGGAGAGTCCCAAAGCCCAGCGCGAGATGGGGCAACAGTTTGTGAAGGAATGGAACGTGAATCCGCCGGAAAATTGCGCCGGATGTCACCGTTGATCCTTTTCCTCTGCCCGACCTTTTTTATCACATGAAACGCATCGTCCAACACCCTGAAGAAACCGGATCCGCCAAGGCTTACTGGCGCAGCGTGGAGGAGTATGCGGACACCGAACAGTTCCAGGGTTGGTTGCAACGTGAATTCCCCCAGGGAGCCTCGGAGTTCTGGGGTGATGGCAACTCCCGTCGCAGTTTTCTCAAGCTGATGGGAGCTTCCCTGGCTCTGGCGGGTCTGGGTCTCTCGGGTTGTCGTCGTCCGGAGGAGCACATCGTTCCTTTTCGAAACCCCGGAGTGGCAGATTCCCGGCAAGACCCTGAACTACGCCAGTTCCATGCCGCGTCGCACGGGTGGCCTGCCTCTGTTGGTCACCAGCTACAATGGCCGTCCCATCAAGATCGAAGGCAACCCGCTTCACCCCGCGAGCAAGGGTAAAAGCGATCTTCTGGCCCAGGCCTCCATCCTGAATCTTTACGATCCCGACCGTTCCCATCGCTTTGTCCAGGCGGGCAAACGCAGCGATGCGACAAGTTGCTTTAGAGCGTTGGCGGAAGCCAAAACGCTTTGGCAACAAGGGGGCGGAAAAGGTTTGGCGATTTTGTCGGAAGACAACCTCTCTCCCACGGAAGATCGTCTGCAAACCGAGTTTCAAGCCAAGTATCCCTCCGCTCTCTGGGCCACTTACGAGCCGGGCCGCGCTGGTTCGGTGCAAAGCGGGGTGGAGACTGCCTACGGCAAAGGGGCTGTGCTGCGTCATCGCTACGATCTGGCCAAGGTCATCCTCTCGCTCGATGCGGATTTCCTGACCGGGGAAGAGTCCAGTCTGGCCAATGTCCGTGGTTTCGCGGATGGACGCCGGGTGGAAGGGCCCGACTCCAGCATGAACCGGCTCTATGCGGTGGAAAGCCGTTACACCAACACAGGAGCGGCGGCGGACCATCGTCTGCGTTTGCCTTCCAGCCATATCGTTGCCCTGGTGGCCCAACTGGCGGCGGCGGTCGGTGCTCAAAACCTGCCCATTTTCTCCGCCTTGCCCGAAGTGAGCGTGGATCCGAACTGGATTCGTGAAGCGGCGGCGGATTTGTTGGCGGCTGGGTCGAAAGCTCTGGTCGTGGCCGGATCCACCCAGTCTGCGGCGGTGCATTTGGCGGTGGCGGCGATCAATGAAGCTCTCGGCAACCAAGGCAGCACGGTGGAGGTGATTCGTCTCCCGCGTCCTTCTTCTCTTTCCATCGTGGAACTGGCCGCGCAAATCAAAGCCGGACAAATCACCGATCTGATTTTGTTGGGAGGCAATCCCGTTTACAACGCGCCCGTGGATTTGGCCTGGGCCGAATTGCAGAAGTCGGTCAAAAATGTTTATCGACTCGGCGTGTATGAGGACGAAAGCAGTGAGGCGGTGGCTTGGCATCTCCCACAGGCCCATTATTTGGAGTGTTGGGGCGATACTCTCTTGCAGGACGGCTCCTACGGTTGCATTCAACCTCTGATTCTGCCGCTGCATGGAGGAATTTCGGTCTCCCAGCTTTTGGCGTATTTGCTGAATGTTCCGGCACCTGAAGGCAAGGAGCTGATCGACGGCCCCGCCTTGGTGCAGGAAACGTTCAAACGCAAATCAAGCACTCTGCAGACGGGTGTTTTTGATTTTGAGAATGCCTGGAATCTGTTTGTGCGCGACGGCTTCCAAGCGAAGTCCGCCCCGGACGCGACAAAATCGCCCTTCCTTTTCAGTGGTGCCGCTGCCGTGGCAGAAAACCGCATGAGCCGGCCTCAAGCCCTGGGCAAGGACAACTTGGAAATCGTCTTCGTCAACGACGGCAAGGTCGATGATGGGCGCTACGTCAACAATGGTTGGTTGCAGGAATTACCGGATGCCGTCACCAAACTGACCTGGGACAACGCCGCGCTCATGAGCCCGGCCACGGCTCAGGAGCTGGGGATTTACTCCGGCGTTCAAGTGCAGGGGATCACCGCAGACGGAATCTACCGCTCGGATGTCATCACCCTGACGGTGGACGGACGCAGCTTGGACATGCCTTTCCTCATTGTGCCTGGTCATGCCGACTACAGCATCACCCTGCCTCTGGGCTACGGTCATGAGAAAACGGGACGGGTCGGCCAAGGTGTGGGCTTCAATGCCTATCGACTCCGCAGCAGCCAAAATCCCAGCGTCCTGACGGGCGCGACGGTGGTCAAAAAAGGTGGCAAACTGCATCCCTTCGCCGTGACGCAGGAGCATTGGAGCATGGAAGGTCGCGACATCGTGCGCGAAGGTCCCATCGCCTACTACAAGGAACATCCCGGCTTTGTCCGTTCCCTCGGCATTGAAAGCCACACGCCCGAGAATCTGAACTTCTACACCGCGCCGCCTTTTGACTACGAGAAGTATCATCAGTGGGGCATGTCCATCGACCTGACCACCTGCATCGGCTGCAATGCCTGCGTGGTGGCTTGTCAGGCCGAGAACAACATCCCCATCGTGGGCAAGGATCAGGTGGCCAAGGGACGTGAGATGCATTGGATGCGCATCGACCGTTACTTCTCCGGCTCCCAGCGTGACATCGAGCGCAAGATGGGTGTCATGCCGACGGATCCCGAGATGGTGCTGCAACCGCTGACCTGTCTGCACTGTGAGAATGCGCCCTGCGAGACCGTCTGCCCGGTCAATGCCACGGTCCACAACGAGGAAGGGCTCAACGTCATGGCCTACAACCGTTGCATCGGCACCCGTTACTGCGCCAACAACTGTCCCTACAAAGTGCGCCGTTTCAACTGGTTTGATTACAATCAGCGTCAACTCGACCAACTCTACTGGGGGCCGCTCGGACCCAAAGGTGTGGAGGAAACTCTCAAGCTTTCCAAAAATCCCAACGTTACCGTGCGGATGCGCGGAGTCATGGAGAAATGCACCTTCTGCGTGCAACGCATCGAGACGGCCAAGATTGATCACAAGATCACCACGGAACGTCGTGAAATCAAAATCCCGACCGACTCCCTGCAAACCGCCTGCCAACAGTCCTGCCCGGCGGATGCCATCGTCTTCGGTGATTTGTCCGATCCGAAAAGCCGGGTCAACCAGATCAAAGGAAATGAAATGTTTGGTATCAAGGGATATAGCCACGACTACAACCTTTTGGATTACCTCAACACGCGTCCCCGCCTCAGTTACCTGGCCCGCATACGCAATCCGAATCCCCGGATGCCCGGTGCGGACAAAGTCGGACGCGCCTTGATTGATGCTTACGAAAAGAAACATCACCACGCGGAAGGTCATGACAAGGCTCATGATGCCAAGCAGGGCTTGAAACCCGGCGCGGCCACTCCGGCCGGACACTCCCAGGAAACGGCTCCCACGCCCCATTAATTCTCATGAGCGAACACGCCATCACCACGTTCGGTCCGGCCAAGGGCAACATGCTCGAACGCCGCCCCTTGGTCTCGAATCAACGCAGCATGGGCTGGATCACCAACCACATCGCCGGAATGTTGGAAGGGAAAATTCCGCTCTGGTGGTGGATCGCTCTGGTTCTCTCTGCCGGGGTGGCGACGCTGGTTCCTTTTCAATTGATGTATCTGGTCGGAACCGGGGTGGGTATTTGGGGATCCAACCAGCCCGTGAGCTGGGCCTGGGACATCACCAACTTCGTTTTCTGGATCGGCATCGGTCATGCCGGAACCCTGATCTCGGCTATTTTGTTTTTGACCCGCCAAAAGTGGCGCACCTCCATCAACCGCGCGGCGGAAGCCATGACCATCTTCGCGGTGATTTGCGCGGGTATTTTCCCCGCCTTCCACGTCGGACGTGTCTGGATGGCCTGGTTTCTGGCCCCGATTCCCAATGCCAACGCGATCTGGCCTAACTTCAAGTCGCCCTTGCTCTGGGACGTGTTCGCCGTGTCCACCTACTTCACGGTTTCTCTGATTTTCTGGTATATCGGTTTGGTGCCGGACTTGGCCACCATCCGCGACCGCGCCACGGGCAAGATCCGTAAATGGATTTATGGCTTTCTGGCTCTGGGTTGGCGCGGGGGAAATCGCCAATGGCGACACTATGAGAAGGCCTACCTGATCCTGGCCGGCATTTCCACACCCTTGGTGCTCTCGGTTCACTCCATCGTGTCTTTTGACTTTGCCACCTCGGTCATCCCCGGTTGGCACACGACCATCTTCCCGCCTTACTTCGTGGCCGGAGCCATTTTCGGGGGCTTTGCCATGGTGCTGACCTTGATGATCCCGGTGCGGGCCATCTTTGGTTTGGAAGACATGATCACCCGCAAGCACATCGATAACATGGCCAAGATCGTGGTCATGACAGGTTCCATCGTGGGTTACGCCTATCTGATGGAATTATTCATCGCCTGGTATAGCGGTAATCCTAACGAATGGTGGGCCTTCCTGCACAACCGTGTCCTGCCCAGCGCCCCCTACGCCTGGGCCTACTGGTCCATGATGTTCTGCAACGTCATCGCGCCGCAGCTTTTCTGGTTCAAGGCCTGCCGGACCAATGTTCTGGCGGTCTGGGTGATTGTGCAATTCCCCAACATCGGGATGTGGTTTGAACGTTTTGTCATCATTTGCACCTCCCTGCACCGTGACTTCCTGCCTTCCTCCTGGGGGATGTTTGTTCCCTCCATCAATGACATTCTGCTTTTCACCGGAACTTTTGGTTTGTTCCTTTTCCTTTTCCTGCTCTTCCTGCGTTTTCTCCCGGCCATCACCATTTTTGAAGTGAAGGCCGTCCTGCCGGAGGCGGATCCGCATTATCATGATCCTGAAGCGAAACCCCAGCACGGAGCCGCGCACTGATATGGCAGGCACACTTTCGAAAATCCACGGGATCGGAGCCGAGTTCCAGAACGCGCAGAGTCTGTATGAAGCGGCCAAAAAACTAAAGTCCGCCGGGTTCAAGCGTTGGGATGTGTATTCTCCCTACCCCATCCACGGCATGGATGCCGCCATGGGTCTGCCCAACTCCAAGGTGTCTTTCTTTTCCCTCATCGGCGGCATCTGTGGAGCTACCGCGGCGTTTTTCCTCATTTGGTACACGGGCGGGGTGGAATATCCCATGGTGGTGCAGGGCAAGCCGCACTTCGCCTTCGAGCCCACCTTCCCGGTCTTCTTTGAGTTGACCATTTTGCTGACCGCCTTCTTCACGGTGGGAAGCATGTTTGTGCTCAACTTTATGCCGCGCTTTTATCATCCTGTTTTCAACTGGGATCGTTTTGCCAAGGTGACGGATGACAAGTTTTATGCCGTGATCGAATCATCCGACCCGCTCTTTGATGAGGTCGGGAACAAGGCATTGTTGGAGGAGTTGGGCGGCACCGAGGTGACGTTGATTGAAGAATAGTATGAAGTATTTCCTTTTCACATTGTTGGTCCTGGTGGTGGCCGTGGTGGCGATTGCGGGTTTCCGCGGTCAACGCACGACCAACCGGCCCATTGAGATTTTCCCCGACATGGATCATCAGCCCAAGGCCAAGTCGCAGACCGAGAGCCGTTTTTTCAGTGACGGACGCAGTGATCGTCCGCCCGTGGAAGGAACCATTCCGACCAAGGTCCCAGTGGAGAATCCTTACAAGGTGAGCGGCATGATTCAGGGCAACTGGGGGGATGGCATTCCCTTTCCCGTCACCGCCAGCTTCATGGCCCGGGGCAAGGAGCGTTATGAAATCAACTGCGCTGTCTGTCACGGAGAAGCGGGGCAGGGGAACGGGATCACCTCACAGTATGGTTTGGCGGGCGCGGCCAACTACAACACGGATCGGCTGCGCGAAATGCCGGATGGTTACCTTTACAACGTGGTCGTGCATGGCAAGGGAAGAATGCTGGGCTTGCCCCACATTCAGTTGGAAGATCGTTGGGCCATTGTCGCCTACATGCGGGCTCTACAACGGGCAGGGAACAGCCGCATTACGGATGTGCCGGAAGCAGAAGCCCAGAACCTTTTGAACAAATGAGTGATTCAACCTTACAGGCACCCAAAGAAGAACGCTTGAGCATGACACGGCTCGGGCTCATCCCCCTGGCCTTGCTGGTCCTGGGAGTGATCTTTCTGGGCATCAGTGTCGTTTGGGGATTCTTCAATCCAAGCCGCTTTGCCTTCTCCTGGCTGGTTTCTTATATGTGGGTTTTCACCATTTGTGCAGGCTGCTATTTTTGGGTGTTGATTCACCACGCGGTGGATGCGGACTGGTCGGTGGTGGTCCGCCGCATCATGGAAACGGTGGGATCGCTGTTCTTCCCTTGGCTCGTCATTTTGTTTATCCCCATGATTTCTGCGCC
>JAAUTS010000069.1 GCA_012031345.1 Blastochloris sp.
TTTGCCCATGGCGGTTTACGTGTTCACCGGTTCAAAAATCCGGAATTCCCCATATGCGCCCGAGTGATACTTGGCATAATGGTTGTCCACATTGCGGACACCCTTGACCTCATCCAAGCGATAGGTGCTGCTGACACCTTCCTCGTTTTTATCCACAATCTGGATCTGGTATTTTTCCAACTGGGTCAGCACATAATCCGCGTGACAGGAGAAAATGAGCTGGGCCCCCTTCTCATTGTGTTTACGGGTGTAAAACAGATCCACCAGGCAGGGGATCATGTGAGAGTGCAGTCCTGCTTCGAACTCGTCGATATAGGCGAGACCTCCCGACTTGAGCACAGGCAAAATGTAGCGCAGGAGAACAAACAAGGCCTGGGTTCCCCTTGATTCATGGAACAAAGGCAACCGGTATTCTTTTCCATCGTGACGATGCACCCCAAAGGGAATGCTGCGCTCTTCCTCCTTGCCATCATGTTTGAGAAGTTTGGTCTTTTCCATGGCTATGCCGTGCAGGCCCAGATCAAAATTAGCCAGACGTTGATTGACCCATTCCAGATGATCCTTGTTCTCTTCAAAGAATTCCGCCGTATCGATCAGATTATCCACATGCGGGTCATGGCTTTCACTGCGCCCCAAGGCACAAAGATTGCCGTAGCCTGTGCTGAAGAAGCGGTCGATTTTGCGGGCTACCGGATTTTCCAGTAGGAGGGCTGTGGAAATAAAGGAGGCATTTTGACGCTGCGGAATCTGATAGGCATTTTCACCAAAGCCCTGACTCTTAAAGTCATAGGTAGCCCCATTCCAAACTCTTTCAAACAAGTAAGTGAACCGGGTTTTCTTGACCTGCATGGATTCTTTCAGCACCTGTTGTTCATTCAGGCTCAGGTCATAACGGTAATGCTGGCCTTCCATTTCAAATTCGACAAAAAGGTCGGTCACGAAATTTCTGGACGCTTGAAAACGAAAGGCCATATCCCCAACAGTCATGCCTTCATCCGGTTTTCTCTGGGCCGAGTGCAGAATAAACCATTGAAGAAAACCTAGAGCCTGAAGCAAATGGGTTTTACCGGAGGCGTTGGCACCAAAGACCGCCATAACGGTGTTGCATTTCTGACCAAGAGTATCGGTCTGGAAAATTTCCCGTTCCGAAGCCTGCGTCTTAACGCGAAAATCCACAACGAACTCATCTCGAAAAGAGTAGAAATTTTGTCCACCAAAGGAATAGATCATGCAAAAATCATGGCCTATATGGACAAATTGTCAATATTTTGACTTTTTTCATTTAATCAAAAAATGATTACAGGGATTGCGTGACTCTCGATGAAATCCTAATTAACGAGTAACAGGCAGGTTGGCATCGACCAGAAACCGGGCCTTTGACGCCGCCTGAAAGACTGTGTGATCCGACTGCGCGGCCGCATTTTGCAGGCAGGCGCGAATGTCCTCGGATTCAAGATACGGGTAATCCGCAAGAATTTTCCATGGGGTCGGTTCTTGACAATTGACGCATTGCTAACACCTAAAAGCTCTCCCGACACCCTTCGGGGCCGGGACGTTTCGCCTCCATCTCGTTCGTCCGCCTAAGGCGGATCACTCGCCTGCGCCACCAGCATGAACCGGGGATATAGGTAACACAATATTGGGGTATTATGCCCTGGAAAGAAGTGTTGCCGATGGAATTGAAATTTAAGTTTATGAGTTTGGCTGGGAGTGGTCGTTTTACGGTAAGTTTGCTGGGGTTTGCCGGAGTCAAGTCGTTCGCGGTAACACTTTACTATAATGCCAGTAAACCTTCCACCTTGGAAACTCTGCGGTAAACCTCCAACACCTCTTCACTCGACCCCATCTCCTTTTCCAAGGTCAACCCCACGTAATTCCCTTTTTCTGAAACCCGTTGACGCAGGGTTTCCCCCGGAAACAACGCCTCCACCTCAGCCACCCGCTCCTGTTTGACAATAAATTTAAACGGATACCGCCCCGGCCATTGATGATGTTGATCCAATTTTTCCTTCAACGTCCGCATCGAATCCTCTCCCGTAGCCATGCTTTATTGAACCCCATCTCCCCCGCAGAAAACAGCAAAAACCCTCCCTTCTTATTTTTCTTCTGAAGCAATTGTGCCAGACAGATCCCCTCAACCCCTAAAGAACCGCTGATTAAAGGCAATCGAACCGCAAAGACACAAAGGTCGCGAAGAAAGCCGGTTTTTTACAGAGAAATTTATTTTCTTTCTTAGCGGTCATCGCGTCTTAGCGGTTAAATCAGTTTCTCCCTAACCCGAAACTAGAAACAGCCCCCCCTCCCCATTTTGTGCTTTGACATTTACCCCCCATCCTCTGACCCTATCCCTTGTGCCTACTTACGTCATCGGTCATAAAAACCCCGACACCGACGCCATTTGCTCGGCCATCGGTTACGCCCATCTCCTCGCCCTTACCACCATGCCGGAGGCAGAACCCGCGCGTTGCGGAGAATTAAACAGTCGCACCAGTTTCGTGCTGGAAAAAGCCGGACTCCCCTCCCCCCGCCTCGTCATGGATGTCCGCCCCACCGCCTCCCAAATCCTGCGCCGCGAAGTCATCTCCGCCTCGGAAGACGAAACCCTCAGCGTCGTCTTCGAGCGCATGAATCAACACGGGCTCCGCAACATCCCCGTCCTCGACCAAACCCAGCGCATGACCGGACTCATCTCCATCATGAAAATGCTCGACCTGCTCCTGCCCGGCGGACAGGACACCCGCGCCGCCCGTCTCATCCCCACCAACCTCCGCCGCATCGGCCAAAGCGTCAACGGTCACTTCCAAAATTCCGTCTCCCCCGATCAGGAGGAAGAATTCATCCTCACCGTCGCTGCCATGCGGGCCGAAGCCTTCATCGACCGACTCCGCGAGTATCCTGCCGACCGCATCCTCCTCGTCGTCGGTAACCGCCCCACCGTCCAACGCCCCGCTATCGAATACGGCGTCCGCTGCCTCGTCATCAGCGGTGGCTACGAACTCGATCCTGAACTTCTCCTGCTCGCCCGGGAAAAAGGCGTCACCGTTCTAGTCACCGCCATGGACACCGCCACCACCACCCTGGCCATCAAATGCTCCAAGCCCGTCATCCATGCCCTCACCAAAGATTTCATGAGCTTCAGCGAAAAAACGCTCATCTCGGAAATCCAGGAAAAAGTCCGCGCCACCCCCCAGGTCCTCTTCCCCGTCCTGGACGCCGAACAAAAAATCGTCGGCGTCTTCTCCAAGTCCGACCTCATCTCCCCGCCCCTCACCCAACTCATCCTCGTCGATCACAACGAATTCTCCCAAGCCGTCACTGGTGTGGAACACGCAGAAGTTCTCGAAGTCATCGACCACCATCGCCTCGGCGGTAACCTCGTCACTCGCGAACCCATCCGCTTCATCAACGACCCCCTCGGCTCCACCTGCACCATCGTCTCCCGCCTCTTCCGTCAACAAGGACTCACCCCGACTCCATCCATCGCCCTTTGTCTGGCTGCGGGCATCATCTCCGACACCCTCAACCTCAGCTCTCCCACCACCACCACCCAAGACCGGGAAATCCTTCACTGGCTGGGCACTCTCACCCCGATCCCCCTCCAACAATTCTCCGAGGATTTCTTCTCCACCGGCTCAGCCCTCCAAGTCCTGGACTCCGACCAAATCGTCCGGGCCGATGCCAAGGAATATGCCGAAAATGGTTGGAAGATCATCGCTGCCCAAGTCGAAGAACAAGGCCTCGACCGATTCTGGGAACGCGAAAAGGAACTTACCCAAGCCCTTGAAACTCTGCGCCAGGAACGTCGACTCGACTTCGCCTGCCTACTCATCACAGACATCACCCTCCACACCAGCCTCCTCCTGGTCCAGGGTCATGCCGACATCATCGCCCAAATCGACTACCCCCAACTCAGCCCCAACCTCTACGAACTCGAGGGCATTGTCTCCCGTAAAAAACAACTTCTCCCCACCCTCATCCGCGTCCTGCACAAAGTCTCCAAACCCGGCCTCTGATTCGGAATAAAGCCGTTCTCACGCCTTCCCTGCCTCCTCCATACCTAGAGCCCTCGCCCCTCTCCGCCGGACATTCCCGATTGACAGCTTCGGCTCCGTCATACGATAGTCACAGGAATGTCTCCCTCCCCCAACGCCTCTTCCAAGAAAAAACCCGTTTATCGTCGCGTCATTCTCAAACTCAGCGGGGAAGTTCTCGCCGACGAAAACGATCACATCTCCGCCCCCGTCACCCATGGCATCGCCCGCCAAGTCAAGGAACTCCACGACCTCGGCGTGCAAGTTGCCCTAGTCATCGGTGGCGGCAACATCTGGCGCGGCCTGACCCGCAGCAATGCTGGCATGGATCGCACCACAGCGGATTACATGGGCATGCTCGCCACCGTGATCAATGGTCTCGCCCTCCAGGACGCCCTCGAAAGGGAAGGCGTTTACACCAGAGTCCAAACCGCCATTGAAATGAAAAACGTGGCTGAACCTTTCATCCGCCGCCGCGCCATCCGTCACCTCGAGAAAAACGTGTCGTCATCTTCGTGGCCGGCACGGGCAACCCCTACTTCTCCACCGACACCACCGCCGCCCTCCGGGCCAGCGAAATTGGAGCAGATGTCCTGCTCAAAGCCACCAAGGTCGATGGCATCTACGACTCCGATCCCAAGAAAAATCCCAAAGCCAAACGCTTCACCCAGCTCAGCTACATCGACGCCCTCCGCCTTCGCCTCCAAGTCATGGACTCCACCGCCTTCAGCCTCTGCATGGACAACAACGTCCCCATCGTCGTTTTTGACATGTTTAAAAAAGGCAACCTCAAGCGGGTTGCGCTCGGGGAAAAAATCGGCACATTGGTAACCGACAAATAAGTCCCACCTTCACCACCTTCCCGGAACACCCCTATGGCCGCTGATGACATCCTCCTTGAGTGCGAAGAAAAAATGGAAAAAACCGTCTCCCGGATTCAGGACGAGTTTGCCGCCGTGCGCACTGGCAAAGCCTCTCCCGCCCTGGTGGAACACATCCGCGTGGATTGCTACGGCACCAACATGACCATGCGGGAAATCGCAGGCATCACCACCCCGGAAGCCCGCATGATCCTCATCCAGCCCTGGGACGTTTCCAACGTCGATCCCATCCGCAAAGCCATTGAGGAATCCAAACTCGGCATCAGCCCCATGGTGGACGGTAAACTCATCCGCGTGCCCATCCCAGAACTCTCCGAGGAACGTCGCCGCGACCTGATCAAAGTCGTCAAAAAAATCGCGGAAGACGGTCGCATCGCCGTCCGCCACGAACGCCGCGCCGCGATGGAAGATCTGAGAAAAATGCAAAAAGCCGGCGACTTGACCGAAGACAACCTGGTTGATGCCGAAAAAGAAGTGCAAAAACTCACCGACACCTACATCGGTAAAATCGACAAATCCATGGAATCCAAGGAAGTTGAACTGATGAAAGTCTGATCCCCAGACCCGGCGAGAGACTTAAATCCAACAATTCAAAATCAGCTTGCCCCGCCTTACGCGGGGAAATTAGAAATTTCCCTCCCCCGCTCTTGGATCAAAGCAAGCGTCGCCTTCACATTCCTTTCCAGACTCCAACTTCCCGCCGTTTCCTTTGCCGCCGCACCGATGCTTTGGCGCAAGCTTGAGTCTCTCAGACTCGAAACCAGTTCCACCATTTCTTTTACGCAGCGGTTGTGAGACACCACAAACCCGTTGTTTCCATGCACCAACACCTGACTCCCCCCGTTTGCTTCCGTGGTAATGACAGGCAGCCCCGCCGCCATGGCCTCCAGCGTCACATTGGCAAAGGGATCATAAATCGTGGGAAATAAAAAAACATCCGCCGCCGCATACACATCCGGCATGGCACAGGATGGCGGAGAATCCACAATCACCAGGCGCGTCCCGTCTCCGACCCTCTCCACCACAGCCCGCGCGCCGCATGACCCTTGCGTTCCGCCCCGCTACCCACCAACAGCACGCTGAACTCCTCCGGCCCCAAACCCAAGGCCTGCCTCCCCCGCTCACGATCCCCGGAACCAAAGTAATCCGCATCCACACCGTTGGGAATCGTGACCACCCGCTCCTGCGGATAATCAAAACAACGCTCAATCTCCCTCCGCACCATCTCCGAGTTCGCGATCACACAACCCGTTCTCTCAGAATCAAAAGTCTCCCTCTCCAGTGCCAGCAAAACCCGGTTCTTGAAATTGATCCTGTTCTGGAGCCAACCTAACACCGGTCTCACTTCCCGCCTTCGCTCCAACCAGATCCGATGCACCCCATCACCCGCCCGATAAATGTCCGCCCGGATTCCCCGCTCCATGCTGAAACTCAAATCAAAAGAATTTTTTTGTAAATAATCATTCGCCTTCTGGGCAAAGATCCGCGGCTTGGCATACCCCGGCCCCGGACCGGACAAGGTCACAATCTCATCAAAAGGTTCCGCTGCCCGATTCCAGGACTCGCACAGCAGCGTGGCCCTGCCCCCTTGCTCCCTCAGTAACCGCACCAAACGTAACAAATAATGCTCCGCCCCTCCCGTAGGGCGACCAGTTCCGGCGGATAAACACCAAATTCACTCCCACCCCCTCATTCTCTCCCGGAGATCAGATGTTCCAAATAATCACTATAATCATTGCGCCCCATCTTTACCAAGCTGCCCTCCAACTCACCCTGGGTGATCCATTTCTTTAAAAAGGCGATTTCTTCCAAACAGGCGATTTTTAATCCCTGCCGCTGCTGGATCGTCCTAACAAACGTGGCCGCCTCCAAAAGTCCATCAAAACTCCCCATGTCCAGCCAGGCCGTGCCACGACTCAACAACCTGGCCTTGAGCCGACCCTGTTTCATGTAAGCCCGGTTCAGATCCGTGATCTCCAACTCTCCCCGCGCAGAGGCTTGAATCCCCGCCGCCAGCTCCGGTGCCTGCTCATCATAAAAATAAAGGCCCGGCACGGCAAAGTTGGAACGAGGATAAGCCGGCTTCTCCTCCAGGCCTGTCACCGCCCCATTCGCATCCAACTCCAACACCCCATATTCTCTTGGGTTGGCCACCCGATAACCAAAGATCGTCGCCCCTTCCTTTTCCAAAGCCGCCTCAGCCAGAAAGCGGGCCAGATCATGCCCGTAAAGAAAGTTGTCACCCAACACCAAACAACTCGGACTTCCCGCCAAAAAATCCCTACCCAAGATTAATGCTTCCGCCAATCCCCGGGGTGCTTTTTGTTCTTCGTAGGAAAAGGAAACCCCAAACCTGGCCCCATCCCCCAACAACTCACGATAACGCGGCAGCTCCACTGGATCGGAAATAATCAAAATCTCCCTCATCCCGGCCAGCATCAACAGGGAAAGTGGATAATAAATCATCGGCTTATCATAAACCGGAAGCAGTTGCTTACTCCCCGCCATGGTCAGGGGATAAAGCCTCGTCCCTTTTCCTCCCGCCAAAACAATGCCTTTTCTGGCCCGAGAACTTCTGGTTTCCATCCAACCCAAAGCATAATCCGCAAAAAGCTTTTGCCCATAAAATTTCCGCCCTAAGCTCTAAGCATGACCCTTTCCCCGGACCTGCTCCCCCTTCTCCGCTGCCCTGATACCCATCAACCCCTGCACCCCGCCCGCCCGGAGGAAATTCCTCAACTCCAGCAACACTACGTCCGCCACTTTCCCGAGAGGGCCGCAAGCCCTGAACTCGCACCCTCCGGCTTCCTCCTCAACCACAGCCGCAGCCGCGCCTACCCCATCCTGAACAACATCCCCTGCCTCCTCCTCGATGAAGCCCTACCCCTCTCCGAATAATTCTTAATCGGAGTTTGAATGACCCGGAAGGACTTGAAGTTCATGAAGAGCATTACCTGTTCAGCTTGAGTTATTGAGTGAAAGTTTGCTCCATCCCCGGAGCCTAAGTTGATTTGTCTTCCTTCATGACCTTCATGCTTTTCATGGTGATTTCCCCTATCCATCTGGGGGGTGAGCAGCATCGCTCCCCGAATCACCCTTCAGCTCAGTTCCTGCCACCAAGCCTCATTCCGCAGATACCACCGCACCGTCCTGCGTAAGCCTTGATCAAAACTTACGCTCGGTTGCCATCCCAGTTCCCGGCGGATTTTTTCCGAATTGATCGCGTAACGAAAATCATGGCCCGGTCGATCAGTAACAAAACGCTTCAACCCGGCGTAATCCCTCCCCGGTCGTTCTTCCCTCAAAATCTCACAAATCAAATCCACCACCTCAAGATTCGTTCTTTCCGCGCCTCCCCCGATGTTGTAAGTCTCCCCCACCCGCCCCTCCTGCGCCACTTTCCACAAGGCGGAAACATGATCCTCCACATACAACCAATCACGAATGTTGGCCCCTTCTCCATAAATCGGTAATTCGCCCCCCTCCAAGGCTCTCAAAATCATCAGCGGAATCAGCTTCTCCGGAAATTGATAGGGCCCATAATTATTCGAACAGTTGGTCACCAACACGGGCAATCCATAACTGTGTTGAAAACTCCGCACCAAATGATCGGAAGCCGCCTTCGAGGCGGAATAAGGGCTGGAGGGGCGATAAGGCGTTGTTTCCTCAAAAGCCGGGTCGCTCAGCTTCAACGAGCCATACACTTCATCCGTGGACACATGCAAAAAGCGGAAGCCCTCCCGCAAGCCCTCCCCCCCGTTTTTCCAATGCTCCAACGCCACCTCCAAAAGAGTCAACGTCCCCACCACATTGGTCTGCACAAAAGTCGCCGGGAAATCGATCGAGCGGTCCACATGCGACTCCGCCGCCAAATGCAAAACCACATCCACCTGATGCTCCCGGAAAACTTTGCGTAATAATCCACCATCAGAATGTTGCCCTGCACAAAAAAATAACGCTCATCCTTCACCCCGTCGGAGATTGGCCGGATTCCCTGCATAGGTCAGCGCATCCAGATTCACCAGACACCCGATCCCGGACTCCGGCAGATTCAACAAATACCGAACCAGATTGCTTCCAATAAAACCGCAGCCCCCCGTCACCAACACATTCATGGGCGTATCTTTCTCCAGCCATCTTGCAGCCCATATTCTCTTATCTTCGCCATTAGCAGCTCCAAATCTATTTTCTCTGGAGAAATCTCCAGCATCCTGTCGATATCACGGAGATGTTTATCAGAAGCTCCCTCGGCAAAATATTGAAGTTTGCGCAAAATGACATACTCCGGCGGAGCAAGCCACAGTTCCCCCTCTTTGGAGTGGGTTAAAACTCTTCTTGGCCAGAAAAAAATATGAAGAGAATCCCGCCCGACAGGATAAAAATCTGCCTTTAGACCCGTCTTGTGATCGATCACATTCCAGTGCCCCCGGACCTCTCGCATACTCTCATTCAGCAGCACGTCTTCTCCCGGAACATAATAATTGTTTTCAGGAAAAATTTTTTGAAATTGAGCCGCGTCGCCTCTTTTCAAAAAAACAACCATATCCACATCCAAGGTCATTCTCGGTTCTCCATAGGCAATAGAAGCAACCGAACCTGTGACCATGTAGGAAATGCCTGCCTGGTGAATCGGCTTGATAAAGCTTTGATATAAATCAGGAAGTAGCATGCAAAAAATCCGGGCGACTTCACGCTGGATCTGCTCCTCCGTCCAGTCGGAGTGCTCCACTCTCAGATGGCTCAATTTTAGCTCTCGCGCAAAGCAAATCAAACCATTCACCATGGCCAATTTGTCGTCTAGTGACATTTTTTGAAACGCCGCCTTCTGCACGGGATGTAAGGGTTCAAAAAGAGTTGTTGGCATAGGGGCAAAGTGCTGGTGTGCTTCCATCCTACTATTGATCTTGGAAACCTGAAAACCTAAAACTCGTTATGTCCTTCACCGAGTGGTATTACCTCTTCTACCTCGCCCTCACTGCCCTCCTCTTCTGGCAGTTGAAAGGTCAGGCCAGGATTTGGCTCATCTGGATCGCCTCCTACATCTTCTACGGCGCCTGGGACCTCCGCTTCCTCTCCCTCATCATGGCCACCACCGTGATCGACTATTTCGGCGCCCTCGCCCTCTCCGGCCAACGTCGCCCACTCGCCCAGGTCGCCACCTTCGCCTTCCTTCCCCCAGTCTGGTATGCCCTGACCCAGCTTGGCCTCAACTCAAGCCTTCCCCCCCTCACTCACCTCATTCCCACCTTCGGCCTCACCCTGACTTATCTTTTATTTTATACCCTTCTCTGGAAACTGCCCGCCCAGCGTCGCCGCCAAGCTTTCCTCCTCCTCAGCATCTTCAGCAGCCTCTCCCTGCTCGGCTTCTTTAAATACTGCAACTTCTTCCTCGACTCCCTCCTCCACTTCCTCAACTTCCTCGGCTTCAACGCCATGCCCCACCCTCTCCATCCTTCTGCCCGTGGGCATCTCCTTCTACACCTTCCAATCCATCGCCTACACCGTGGATGTCTATCGCGGAAAAATCGACGCCTGCCGCTCCTTCCCCCTCTTCGCCAGTTTCGTTTCCTTTTTCCACAACTCGTCGCCGGCCCCATCGAACGCAGCCACGACCTGATGCCCCAGCTTCAACAACCCCGGCCCTTCCATCACAAGCTCCTCCACCGCGCCGCGCTTCTGCTGCTCATCGGTTATTTTAAAAAGTTTTCGTGGGGGACAATTGCGCCATCCTCGCCAACTACGCCTTCAACCAACCCGAAGGCTCCTCCGCCCCCTGGGTCCTGCTCGGCGTGCTGGCCTTCGCTTTTCAAATTTATGGTGATTTCTCCGGCTACACCAACATCGCCCGCGGTTCCGCCCTCCTCTTCGGTGTGGAGCTGAGCCGGAATTTCCGCTTCCCCTACTTTGCCTCAGGCCCCTCCGATTTCTGGACCCGTTGGCACATCACCCTCTCCACTTGGTTTCGGGATTACGTTTACATTCCCCTCGGCGGGAATCGCTGTGGCAACGCCCGCACCCTCTGCCATCTCCTGCTCACCATGTTGGTGGCGGGACTTTGGCACGGAGCTGGCCTCATGTTTGTCCTCTGGGGCCTCTTCCACGGTCTGCTTCTCATCCTCTACCGCCTCCTGCCTCCCCTCCAAAAACTTGAGAGTTCCACCACACTCCCCGGACGCATTCTGGCCATGCTCTGCATGTTCACGGCCACCCTCTTCGGCTGGCTCCTCTTCCGCTCAGCCGATTGGCAGGACTTCCACTCCATGCTCCTGGCTCTGGCCACTTGGAAAACAGGGGGCTTGGAATCTCTGGGCGGCTACGGCTGGCTGCTTTTCCATTGTCTGCCTCTCCTGATTCTCCAGCTCATCACTTGGAAGCACCAGGACGAAACCAGCCTGGAAGATCAACCCCTCTGGACCCGCTGTTTGATCTACCTCGTCCTTTTCCTCGCCGTCGCCACCTCCGCCACCGGGGATCAGGAATTCATCTATTTCCAATTTTAATCAAGCGCCTATCCGAATAAGCCCCGCCACCCCTGGCTCGACCTCAACCGAGTGATATAACATCCTGTCCTCATCAAACACAAAACGTCCTTCAAACTTACGCCCTTCCAAAAGATGCGGCATCCAATAGATGTCATCCGCCCACATCCTCTCATAGGGAATCTCCGCCACCGAAACCCAAAACGGTTTGGCCTCCTCCGTCTCTTTCATCTCTCCCTCATATCCCTCCGCCCGAAACACCGTGCAGTGCAACGCATACCCATCCGTAAACTGAAACGCCAGGCAACCCGCCTCGCTCAAACCCAAGGGCGTCAACCCCACCTCTTCCTCCGTCTCCCTCCGCGCCGCCGCCTCTCTTGTCTCGCCCGTCTCCATTCGGCCTCCCGGCCCGTTCACCTTGCCCGCACCCAGTCCCCGCTTCTTCTCAATCAATAAAATCGACCCCTCCCGCACGATAAAACACAACACCGCCCTCTCCCCCGGCACCCACTCGCTCCAGACCGGAATTTCCATGGTCAAAAAAGTTCCGGCCACTTCCTAGAAGCCTCGTGCAAATATTCCCGCTCACGACTCGTCAACGCCGCCATTCCTTCCCGACTGATTTTTTCTAATAAATGATCCACCTGTTCCCGCACCCACTCCTTCTCCTCCGCACTGCTCTCCCCCGCCCCGGACAGCGGCATCAACGCCTCACAGGGCTTGAACCAATACAACACCCCGGCGCCCCACCCCGCACCGATTCCTTCCAGATACAAACAGGAAAGTCCCAGACTCACGCCCAAATAGGCCAGCCGATGCCACTCCTGCTGGGCAATCAAAAAGACCGCACAAAATGCCACCAGACCCCAGGTCAGCTTTTTCAAAGGCTCACCCACCGGCCAACGCGGCTGGACCGACAAGGTCAGATAAGCCAGACACAGGGTCACCGTGGCGTAAAAGGAAGAACTCAACCTGAATTCCAACCCCGTCAGCCCTCCCAGGGCCAGCAAAAGCAACGGCGTTACATAAATTAAAACTGCATAATAAATAATAAAGGCCGCCCGTCCGATTTGATGCTCCAAATTCCTGCCACTGAAAAAAAACAAGGCCATCTCCACCACAAAAAGAACATGCTCGGATCGGATGTCATGGATGAATGCGTAAAGAAATAACCCCTGCGGTGCCTGCCAATGAAAGGTGGCCGAATCAAAAGTCAAACGCGCCCCCAACTCCCGACTCTGGCTGGCCAGATAGTCAGGAGCCACCGCCGCCACTCCCGCAATCAACAACATGACCAAAACATGGGCCAGGATCAAAGCCAGCGTCGCATCCACCGCCACCCCAGCCACACGGAAAATCGGCCTCTGCGGCTCCGCCAAAACCTGCCTCAACAGTGAGGTTTGATTCATCTCCGCTCCTTCGCTTCCCGATCCCGCAGCTTCGTCCCCTGTTGCTCCAGATAAGCCCTCTCTTTCGGTGTCAGCGAATGCAGCCCGTGCTGATGAATCTTTTCCAAGATGGAATCCACCGAAGCCTGCACCTCTTCCTTCTGCTTGCGATGCGTGGCCTGGCGTTTGAGCACCTCACTCTCATGCCGTTGCGCACGCCAACTCTTCCACACCTCCCACATTCCCAAGTCCCGCCCAGCCCCCACAAAACGCAGATACAGATACACCGTGCCCAAGCCTGCGGCATAGGGGATCAACGCCTGCCACGCCCCACTCGCCACAATCGCCAACGTGAAAACTCCAATCAAAATCCACGCCAGCCACCGCGCACTTAACCCGAAGAAAAACGGCACATCCGGGTAAACATAGGCAAATCCCACAAAAATCGCAAAATGCGCCAAGGTGAACACATAAGGAACCCGCACCCCCAGCTCCCCCACCAGAGGAGCCAGCATCAGGCAGACCAGGGCGGGCACCAACATCAGAGCCACATATAAAAACCCATAACTCACCCGCCCGATCAACCGCTCAATCTCCGTGCCAAATTGATAAAACAAGAAAAGATTCAACGCCAACCACACATGCTCCTCCGCAATGTTGTGATAAAAAGGATCGGTCAACACCGTCCATATCCGCCCCTCCCAAAAGCTGGAGGTCGTAAAAAGCAACTCCAACTCCCAAAACGGTCGCTGATCAAAGGCAAAGGCACAAATCACCGTGCTTAAAATATGAAAAGCCAGGATCAACCTGGTCAAATCCACAGCCACCCCACGCACATAACCCAACGGTGCGTAAGAACCGGAGGACGCATGCCAACGGTGAAATGCCATAAGCCCGAAACTACGCTTTTCCCCTCAAGCCGCAAGAACGGAACTCAACCCCAAAAAAGCACGCTCATTCTCGCTCTTCTCATCTTTGGCGCAAAACCTCCCTCTCCATAGCTCCCCTTTAACCCTCTTCTGAACAACCTAACACTGCGCTCTTGCTTCACAGTCCGACTGAACTTAACCTGCCCCTGTGTCCACTCAAAAGACAACCCTGGCCCAGGATCTGGTTTACACCACCAACTACGTCGAAGGCGCCATGTCCATCGCCGACGTTAAAGGCTGGTTCCAAACCCAGCTCTCCGTCTCCTGTCTCGGCATCGTCTGTGACGACGGCACCTTCGGCCTCATCAGCCGCAGCCATCTCAGCCAGTATCTCATCGGCCAAAAACACGACCCCTCCGTCCTCAAGCAGCCCGTCGCCGACATCATGATCACCAACCCCGTCGTCCTGGAGGCCAGTCACGACGTCGATTTCGCCGTCGGTCGCCTCATTCTCACCAAAAGCATGGACGACGGCTTCTTCAACGATCTTATCGTCCAGGAGGCTGGCAGCTTTATCGGCCTGATTTCCGTCCGTGACCTCCTCATGACCCATCTGGAAAACATGACCCATCGCCTCACCGCCATGGAAGCCCAGTTGGCCGCCCTCGCCCGCAAAAACAAAGAACTCTTCGAAAACAGTTTCCGTCAAGGCCGCATGGAAACCCAATACAAGGACGTCTTCGAACGCTCCCCCATCCCCATGGTTGTCTTCGATGAAAACGGCAAATACATCTCCGGCAACCAACGCTTCATGGCCCTGGCCGACTACACCACCAAGCACATCGACACCAAACTCAGCTACCGCAAACTTTTCGAAGGTGATTTCAAAACTCTCTTCGACCAGGAACTCACCAAATGGAGGGACCTCTCCCAGCGCGACGAACCCTCCCAATACAGTATGGTTCTCATCACCCGCCACGATGAAAGCCAACCCTGCCAGGTCCTGGCCGATCTCACCCCCGACGGCCAACACCTCATGCTCACCGTCATTCAGGCCGGCCGCGAAGCCGTCATCGGCCCGCGCGACATCGTCGAGTCCGCCAATCCCCGCGAATCCCAAAAACCTCCCGGAAAAATCACCCAGGCCATCAAACTCAAACTGTCCGACGCCAACGCCATCGGCCTCGCCCGCAGCGTGGCCACCAACCTCATCGACCGCGAAGCAGATATGGACCAGCTCATGCGCAAGCTCGAGACCATCATCGACGTGGCCCAAAAAATCGAGGGACGCAGCGAACAAACCCCCAGCCCCGAGTCCGGCACCCGCAGCGGTCAGGACGAACCCATGCGCGGGAAGCTCACCGACTTCTCCGTCATCGATCTGGCCCAGATCCTCGTCCAAGGCACCAAAACCGGTCAACTCATGCTCCTCCGCAGAACCGAACCCCGCTACGTCGGCTCCATCTACTTCTACTGCGGCTCCATCGTTCATGCCGAAGCCCTCAACAGCATGGCGGGTGAAGACGCCCTCCCCGCCCTCCTCTCCCTGAAGGAAGGCAGCTTTGAATTTCTGTTCAATCAAAACAGTCCCACCGTCACCATCCACGGAGACGCCATGGGCATCCTCATGGATGCCTGCCGGCGCGCGGATGAACAAGACTCGGATTGAGTCCATGCACACCCCCCTCCGTCTTGTGGTCCTGGGTGGGCCCGGCTCAGGCAAAGGAACCCAGGGCCTCGCTCTGGCCCAGCGGCTCGGGCTCCCCCACCTCTCCACCGGAGAACATTTCCGCGAAGAAATCAAACAGCAAACCCCGCTCGGACTCGAAGCCGCCCGCCACATCAACCTCGGCCATCTCGTCCCCGACAGCCTGGCCACCCAGCTCCTTCTCCGCCTCCTCGAACATCACCCCATGGAACAAGGCTTTATTCTCGACGGCTACCCCCGCTCCCTCCGCCAAGCCCTGGATCTCGATCAACACCTCCACCACCACGGATGCCGCCTCAACGCCGCCCTCTACCTTAAAGTTTCTGATGCTGAAATCCTCCGCCGCCTGGGAGGCCGCCTCCTCTGCCGCCAATGCCAGAAGTCCTTCCACCGCGAATTCAATCCCCCCGGTCCCGACAACACCTGCCCCGACTGCCCCAACCTTCCACCAACGGGCCGACGACAACCCCGAAACCATCCGCGAACGCATCCGCATCTTCCACCAGATGGCCGGCCCCCTCATCCAACACTACCAAACCCAAGGCCTGCTCCACGAAATCAATGCCGAAGGCCTCCCCCACCAAGTCCGCCAAATCGTAGAATCCACCGCCCAACACCTCCTCAACCTCAACACCTGAATTCTTGCACAAAGGGGTGAATGATGACCTGTGAAAAGTGAAAAGCCCCTTGCCCCCTTGCCCCTTGCTCCACG
>JAAUTS010000070.1 GCA_012031345.1 Blastochloris sp.
GAGACATCAAGATTGAGAACGTCTATGATGGTCAAAGCCGAAGAGTGAGAAAGATTGTTTCGACCTATTCCTCAGGCGTCTGGTCTCCGACATCTGACCTCAAATTTTTATACGATGGTTGGAACCTCGTATCGGTTTACAACGCCGCCAGCTCGAATGCCTTTACTAAAACGTTCACTTGGGGCCAAGATTTAAGTGGCTCCATGCAAGGAGCCGGAGGCGTGAGAGGCTTACTTGCCACCCGCCACCTGTCACTTGCCACCACTTACGCCTACACCTATGACGCGAACGGCAACGTTAGCGAAGTGGTTGATGGCTCTGGAGCCGTGGTCGCCCATTACGAGTATGATCCCTTCGGCAACACCACGGTTTCCACAGGATCTTATGCCACAGAAAATGTTTACCGTTTTTCCACGAAGTTCACTGATGACGAATCCGGCTTCCTCTATTACGGCTACCGGTTCTATAACCCGGAGCTTGGGCGGTGGCCAAATAGGGACCCCATTGGGGAAGAGGGTGGAATTAACCTGTATGCGATGGTCAATAACAATCCTATTAAGGACGTTGATAAATTAGGTCAAGACAGGTGGGTCGCCTCATACCTTCATATGGCTGTTACCTTTGATACATGGTCAGAAGATTGTAAATGTAAAACAGGAAAGAAGCTTGTCGAGTTTCAACCTAGGACAGATTATAGTGATGGTACTATTTATGATCCAAGATGGGCATTACTGGCCACAAGTTTTATGCCAGGACAGGTAAACATTAGAGAAGACAATCAGGGCGGAAGAAGAATAACATCTAACTGCCAAGCAGATAAGGCTCTACTAATATTTTCTGAAATGATGCAATCAGACCCTCCTTTGTATAGCGCATTTTTCTTTAATTGTCGCAATTTTGCAGCAATCGCAGCAGATGTGGGCCTCTGACTTATTTAGGACATGTCCCGAAGATAGTTGAAAAGAGTCAGGTGATTCTTGGTTGATTCAGGCAGTTTTTTTCATGGTTTCAAGCAAATGGTTTTGGAGGGCAACTTTTAATTGAGGCAGGTGTTCGTGGCCGCGGATTTTGCGGAATCGTTTTTCACTCCAGATCAAGGCACTGGCACTCCAGCGCAGAACCATGTTGCCGTTGCGCCAGTGCTTGACCCGTCCGCAGTAGGCTTCCACCTGACTGTAGGCACTTTCAATCAGGTTGGTGGAGGACAGGCTTTTGAGCAGGGCATCATTGACTCCGAGCTTTTGCAGGCTCAAGGTTTCTTCCAACCCCTCACGCAGGCTGCGGCAGGCTCCAGGACTGATGGCTTCAAGCTCCTGAGCGATTTTCTCCAGTTCTTTCTGGGCCATGCACCAGTCCTCCAAACCCCAAGCCATGCGTAGTCTCCCAGCGTATTTACCCCGGAGGCTTTTGGGTAGTTGTTCCAGGACATTGCGCTGCTTGTGGATGCGGCATCGCTGCACCAGGGCCTTACTCCCAAAGACTTCATCCACCGCCTTGCGCAGTCCTTTGCCCCCGTCCAAGACGACCAAGAGCGGTTGCTCCGTGTCCAACCCCCGTTCCACCAGATCGCCCAGCAGAGCTTTCACCACCGTGCTGTTTTCCGTCGAGCCCTGCCACAGGCCCAAGATGTGCTTGGTTCCTGCCTGGGTGACTCCCAGGGCTGTCACCACACAGTGTTGCGAAAAGTATTTGGCGTCGATGAGCAAGGCCACCAGATCCTTGGGCACAGGACGTTCTAACATTTCCTGAAGTTGCCTTTCGGTGGCCAGTTTCCATTGTCGGCTTACGCTACTTTTCTTAATCCCGTAGCCCTCCACGCACTCGCTGATGGCCCCTTGGTAATTGCGGGTCGAACAGTGTCGCATCAACTGCCGGGCCACGGCTCGTTGTCGATCCCCATCCTGTTGGAACCGCTCGTAGCTTTCCAAAGCCAGTTCTGCTCCCTGCCTGGCTCGCACCCGTGGCCGTTGCACGGCCACCTTGCGTCCATCAAAGATCACGTAACCATTTTGGTGTCCATGCCGGTAGGCCTGTTGCTGGCCTGGTTCTCCCAGTTTTTGGGTGATTTCTTCACTCAACAGACCATCGAGGATCATCAGTCCTGCTTGGGTGGCCAACTGCTCCAGTCCTTGCTGGGTCCATGCCTTCACCTCCAAGAGCTTTTCGGTCGCTTGCACCAGCGTTTCTGTAGTGGATTTTCCAGTTAATACTCGGTAGGTTCTTTTCATCGGGTCGGGTTCCTTTGTGGTTATGGTTTATTTTTCACCGCCGATCCTGTCAGATCGGCAGCAAAGGAACCACCCGACTTTTCAACTATTTAGGGGACTTCTCCATTTTTGAAGCAATTATCATTCCTGGTGTGATGGCATTTTTTATCACTTTTTACACAGCATTTTTTGCAATTCACGCCGCACAACATATTCAAGATCCTTGTGACCGTTCGGGATGGTTACTCATTATAGTTCCATTCACGGTGTTTGGTGCGACGTTCTATTTCATGACCAAATACCTGAAATTCAAGAGCATCGGTAAAGGGAACTTAATTATAAATAACCGCAAGAGAACCCTTAAGGATTTTCTTGTTCTGACCGAATCTGAAAAATCATTACCAAACCAGGATATTGACCAAATAAAGGTCTAGCCTGGGGCATGATTGACAATCTGATGAACACGCAGCCCCCTGAGTTCAGCGCCTATAGCCCGAGCCATTGGGTCGTGCTGGGCTTGACCCTGCTGGTTTCCGTCCTGATGATTCTTGCCGCCCGCTCCGACCGAACGGGCCGGGTGGGTCGTCTGCTGGCTCAAGGTCTGGCCGCTTTGCTTTTGCTCAACATGCTCGCCCTGTTCATGTGGGGAATGACTCAGCCCCGCACGGAATGGGTCGATCTCCTGCCCATGCACCTTTGCGATTGGCTCAGCTTCATCGTCCCGGCTGCGTTGATTTGGCGACACCGTTTTCTTTATGAAATCAGTTATTTTCTGGGGCTGGCGGGAACCCTGCACGGACTGCTGACCCCGGATCTGGCTTACGGGTTCCCCCACTTTCATTTCTTCACCTTTTTCATCGCCCACGCGGGCATCATCGTCGCCGTGCTTTATCTTTCTCTGGGTCTGGGTTTGAGGCCGGAACCCGCCTCCATGCTTCGCGCCTGGGCTTTTATTCAGGTCTATCTGATTTCCGCCTTTCTGGTGAATGTGCTGCTGGACAGCAACTTCGGTTATCTGCGTGCCCCGCCGAACAATCCCAGCCTGATCGATCATCTCGGGCCCTGGCCCTGGTATTTGCTGAGCTTGCAGGCTCTGGCCGTGCTTTCCTTCCTGCTCTGTTATGCCCCATGGTGGGTGGCGGATCTTCTGCGTAAAAAATCCCAAGTTCCCACCTGAATTGAGCCGGGAGCCTCATGGGTTCATTTTGGAGTCAGAGGAAAAACTCACCGCAGAAGAATCCATTTAGCCTCGCCCAAACCAAGCTATCGTTCTGAATTACCCCGATGACCGGAACGGTCTTTCACGTCGCGGGACTGCGAGGGATGAAGAGCACCTGACCGGGATGAATTTGGTCCGGGTCGGAAAGATGATTGTGTCGGAGCAAGGTGGGCACATCCACCTTGTAGATGCGTCCTATGGAAAAAAGAGTCTCTCCCTTCCGCACTTGATGACTGATCATGGAAGAGCTAGGCGTCGAGGCGGGGGCCGATGTATCCAAGCGAAGGCGGGCGGGCATGGGTGCCTGGGTCTCAATGACTGGCTTGGAGTTGGCGGGGGCGGAAGGGCTGGAGGAATTTGGCGCGGGCTTCTGAGCCAACAAAACATCCCGAGGCGGAGCCACCCGTGAAGGCCGGGCAAACCCGTAGTCAAAGAGTTCACGGGCATCGACCCATTTGTTGGAGCTGTTGAGAAGAATCAGATGCAACTCCCGCCCGTTACGAACAGCCGAGGCGGCGTAGGTGTGGCGGGAGGCTTGAGTCCAACCCGTCTTGGCCGCGCTCATGCCCGTGTAAGTGCCGAGAAGCTTGTTGTGGTTGCGGACATTCTGTGCCCCCACCTGGGTGTTCAAGCGATAACTTTTAGTGGTGCAAATTTTTCTCAGCTCGGGCACGGATAAGACTTTTTGAAAAATCTTCATGAGATCCGAAGCCGTCGTGACCTGACCTGCGGCGGGCAGGCCGTGGGGATTTTTAAAAACGGATCGACGACAACCCAGAGCGCGGGCGCGTGAATTCATTTGAGTGACAAAGGAACCCAGACTGCCTCCGGCTGCCCGGGCCAAAACCATGGCACTGTCATTGTCGGAGCCGATCAACAACGCATGGGTCATGTCCCGGATGGCCACGGTTTCACCAATTCTCAAAGGAATATGACTGGGTTCCACCTGGGTGTCCTCACGACTCACCCGAATCGAACCCGCCAATCCCGTGCGCTCCCAAACCAACAAGGCGGTCAGCAGTTTGACCGTGCTGGCGGGCGGGTGGGGTTGATCGGGGTTTTTGGCAAAGAGAACCTCTCCTGTGCCGGCATCCACCAAAAGAGCGGATTTGGCCAGAATATCGGGCTTGGATTGAGCTTGGATCTGAGCGCTTGAAAAAAAGAAGAACACTCCCAGGAGCAGGGCGAAACTTGTGCGGGCTCTTGTTCCAACGAAAACGGAGTGAAAATCTGTCATGGTTGGGCATCTTTTGTACAGAAGCCCAGGTACTTTTGACAATAAAAAACTGTAAAAAAGAAGTTGGGCCTCGGCTTGAAGAAGCTAGAAAGGAAAGGAATCCCTTCACCATGAGCACTCTCAAAAACGAATCCCCTTCCATCCAAAAAATTCATCTGATCGGCATCTGTGGCACCGCCATGGGTTCCGTGGCGGGTATGTTGCATGACCTGGGTTATCAGGTCACGGGTTCCGATGAACGGGTCTATCCGCCCATGTCCACATTTCTTGAGCATAAGGGAATCCGCATTATGAACGGCTACCAGCCTTCCAATCTCGATCACCGACCCGACCTCATCGTGGTCGGCAACGCCATCTCCCGCGGAAACCCCGAGCTGGAACACGCCTTGGATCAACGCCTCAGCTACATGTCTCTGCCTGAAACACTGAAACATTTCTTCCTGCGTTCCAGCCATAATCTGGTGGTCACGGGCACCCATGGGAAAACCACCACCACTTCCCTGCTGGCCTGGCTCTTTCATGACGCAGGCAAGGCCCCCAGCTTTATGATCGGAGGAATTCCCCTCAACTTCCAACAGGGCTGCCAAAAGCAGTCCGGTGCCCATTGGATTCTGGAGGGAGATGAATACGACACCGCCTTCTTCGACAAACGCAGCAAATTCATTCATTACCTCCCGGAGCTGGTCATCATCAACAACGTCGAATTCGATCATGCCGACATCTATGCGAATCTGGACGAAATTAAAAAAAGTTTCCGCCACCTCGTCGGCATCGTTCCTCGCAACGGCATGATCGTTCTCAACGCGGACGACCCCAACGCCCTCGACGTCACCCGCCAGGCTCACGCCCAACTGTTGGAAGTGGGCTTCAGCGAAAACGCCGCCATCCGCATCACCGATCTTCAGGCGGGCCCCGACGGAACCTCCTTCACCCTCCTGAACACGCGCTTCACCGTGCCCCTCTACGGACGTCACAACGTGCACAACACCGCCATGACCCTGGTGGCTGCACACAGTTACCAAATCCCTCTCCAACAACTGCAAAAATCCCTGCCCGCCTTCCGAGGCATCAAACGCCGCATGGAAGTCCGGGGAGAAAAGGCCGGCATCACCGTGGTGGACGATTTCGGACATCACCCCACCGCGCTGACCGAGACCATCGCCGCCTTCCGTCAACGTTATCCCGGACGACGCCTCTGGGCACTCTTCGAGCCACGCTCCAACACCACCCGCCGCGCCATCTTTCAAAAGGAATTACCGGAAGCCCTGGCTCAGGCCGATGGCGTGCTGATCTCCGCCATCGCCCGGGCGGAACAACTTGACCCTCACGACCGCCTGAATGTGGATCAGGTGGTGGAAGACATCAGAAAAAAAGGTCGCCCCGCCTGGCATGAAGCCGATGCCAACGCCCTGATCGAAAGACTGCTCCCCGAATTGAAGTCCGGCGATGTGGTGGCCGTCTTCAGCAACGGTGGCTTTGACGGCCTGATCGAAAAGTTGTTAGGTCGAATTGATTCCTAACGAGTTCGACTTAAATCCAGCAATCAAGGAGGCACCTCCTTGCCGAGAGAAGTTGACTTTAAGGTTGTGATTGCTGAAAATGAAATTCATGCAGTCGCCCAACCTCAACCCTCCTTCCCCCAACACCAAGAAAAAAATTTCCTCTCCATGGGTGCCTGGGGTGTTTCTCTCCTCCTGCATCTGGCCTTCCTGGCTCTCATAGGCGGCGTGGTCATTGTCTCGACTGTCATCCCCAAACAATCCTTTACTCAATACATGCCCATAGGTGAAACCCTGGATCAGGGAGTTCCCCTCGAAATCACCGATGATCTGGGCGATCCGGGAAATGCCCTGCCTGACATGCCTTCTCTGGAGGCTCCCAGCATCTCCGAACCGGATGCGGGGTTCGCTCCGGATGTCGTCATGACCGAAAGCGTCAGTTCGGCCCAAACCTTCATCATGCCCACACCCAACCCCAACTCGCTCGCCGGAACCAAACTCGGTCTCGGCTCCGGCGGCACAGGCACAAGCTCCAGAGGTGGCGGCAACGGTGGCGACTCCCCACGCGGACCTGTCGGTCAGATCAACCCCTTCGGTAGCAAAGGCTCCGCCTCCGACGCCATGATCGGCCATCTCTACGACTTCAAACAAGGCCCCGACCGCAGCACCAATGACATGAGTCAAACCGAGGCGGAGGGCCCCGGCATGAAGATTATGGATCCCAGCAACGGTCTCTACGACCAAGCGCTGCGTAAATTCGCCGGAAGCTGGAACCCCAGACACCTGGAGACTTTCTACCGCTCGACCCAATCCCTCAGCGCCTATCAAATTTTCATCCCGCGCATCGATGCCCGAGCCGCCCCCGAAGCCTTCGGTCTGGCTCAGGAAGTCAAACCCAAACGCTGGGCCGTTCTCTATCGCGTCAACATCGAGCCCCCTGTCTCAGCCAAATATCGTTTCGTGGGTTGTGCCGATGATGTCTTGGCGGTCAAGATCGGCAACAAAACCGTCCTGGACGCTGGGCTCACCGCCGTGAATGTCGAAAGCAACCAATCCAAAGACAGGGATGAAGTCGTCGGGAAAATACTTGGCTGGCCCATGCGCGCTGGCAACTGGATCAACATGAGTGTCGGCACCACCTATCCCATGGAAATCCTGATCGGAGAACGTCCCGGCGGAAAATTTTTCGCCACCCTACTCGTTCAACGCTCTGATGAAACTTACGAAAAAGTCTCAGGCGAGGACACTCCCATCCTGCCCGTCTTTCAACTCGGCACCGTGGAGCTTCCCAAATACACGCCGGGAAGCGATGGACCCCATGTCCGTAAAGAATCCATCGTTTTCAAAGGCAGCGCCCCCACAGCTCCTTGAGCCCCACACTCCCAGCCTTGCACGCGAGCGATTTAATTCAATTCAGATCCACTTTGGGAGGAATCACCCGCTCTTTTTTGTGGGCATAATGTAGGTAGAGATTGTAACAGGCAAAAAACATGGGAAATGCCGTGCTCATAATCCCAACGGAATCATTTTTTCCCCAAATAAAATAACTCAAGGTCAAGCCACTCCCCAGCACGCTCATATACCAAAATGCACTGGGCAACACCGGACGCTTGGCCAGATGCGAAGCCGCTGCTTGCACAACCCAGCGTCCGCCAAACATCGCCACTCCCAGCCAACCCAAAAATTTCCAGGGCGTCACCACCACATGCCAGCGGAACAAATCAAAAGTAAACAAGGTATCGTCCATAACCTTCAATCCTTTAGCATTCTCGGCCAATGAATTTGCCGACTTAAATACCAGCGCACTCCGACCAAGTCCCAGATTCCCCGCAGAGCCCGTCCCCCCAGAGTGTATTTCGAAACACCGAAGCGACGCGGACGATGATTCACCTCCACCTCGCCCATCCGCAGATCCGCGCCTCCCAACAAGGCCGGAATGTAGCGGTGCATTCCATTGAAGGGAATCAAATGCTGCACATGCTCACGTCGCATCGCCTTCAGCGTGCAGCCCGTGTCCGTGGCCTGATCCCCCAACACAAATCGTCGTATGGAATTGGCCCAGCGGGAGCCCAGGCGTCGACTCCAGGTGTCCTGCCTCTTCCGACGCACCCCACAGACAAAATCCCGATCCTCCAATGCTTTCAACAACAAGGGGATGTCCGCCGGGTCGTTCTGTCCATCGCCATCCAACATCACACAAAACTCTCCCGTCGCGGCATGAAGTCCCTGGAACAAGGCTGCGCTTTGACCAAGATTCCGGGGTAAATCAAGCACCCGGACTCTTCCGTTCTCCCGTAACTTGCCCAAGGTCCCGTCCGTGCTGCCATCATTCACGGCGATCACTTCCGCCTCCGGCAGACATTGCAAAATTTCGCGCAACAACTCGGTGACATTTTCCTCTTCATTATAAAAAGGGACGACGACGGATACTTGGGACATAGACTCTACTTCTTCTTTCCTTGGATGGGCTTGCGCTCGGATGCTTGGACAGGGATTTCGATATTTTCATATTCCCCGCCAAATTCCGAGCACAAATAGATGTTGAACTTGCGAATGGCCCTGCCTTCAAAATGAGACCAAGCCTCCTTAACCAGACGCACTTCCTGAAACTCCCGCTTCAATTGCTCCGGCATCTCTTCACTGTCTGTAACAAAGAGAGCCGACTCCGCCCAAAAGCCGTCACTGTAATCCGGCCAGAATGAGAACTGATTTTGAATGCCCTTGGCGTTGGGTAAATAGGTCTGAGGCCGCTCGGGATGATAAAAGGAAATCAGACTCGCATGACCGTATTTGTTCGAAATGATAAATGAAGCGCCATGCTCCCTCTGTAACTCCGCCACCTGCCGGGCCAAATCATGGGAGCCGCGACTGCGATCAAACAGTTTATCAATGGGTTTGATCCCCACCGTGCGGACGGAACCCAGATGCAGCAAGATCACCGCCAGCAAACTGACAGCCAAACCTGCCCGACCTAACCAAAGCAGATTTCGGGAACGATCCGACCAACGCAGCCAGAGCGCCACCATCAACACCAAGCCGCTGGCATGGGAAAGCACCGTCCAGTTGGCTTCCCCCGCCTCCTTCGTACTCAACAACGTGTAGAGAATCACCAGCGGTAAAAACAAAGACACCAAATAAATCTCGGCAGAACCCAGCGCGGCTGAACTCTTCCCCGCCTGTTTCTTGAAATAACTCCAGCCCACCACCACCACCGCGACGATCAGTCCCACAAAAATAAACGGCGACAACACCAGAGCCTGCATCAGCACAAACTGCATCAACTCACCCGGACGGAAGCTCCAACTCCCGTCGTCCAATTGCCCACGATGCAGCAAATGCACCACCGTGATCCAGTCATTGCGTTGATTCCAAACCAGCACCGGAACCAGACACAGCCCTGTCACCAAAAACATCGACCAAAATCTGCCCGTGCCCAGGAGGCTGCGATTCACCCGGCTCAGTCCACAAAACAGCAGGAAGCAAAGCAACTGCACTCCATTGGTGTATTTGGCCAGCATCCCCACCCCAATCAGAAATCCCGTCAGACACCACCAGGGGAGCTCGGGACTCTTCCGCGCCTGCCAAAAAGTCCAGGACGCCGCCATCCAGAAAAACACACTGATGGGATCAATCGTCATCAACACACTGCCCACCGAAAAAATCGGCACACACGCCGCCGTCACCACCGCCCAGAATCCCACCCGCTCGGAATAAAGCGATTTGCCCAAATGAAAGAAAAACAGCCCAATCCCACCCGATAACAAGACGGCAAAGAAACGGATCCCCAACTCATGATCCCCCACCAAGGCCCGTCCCGCCGCCATCACATAAGCCACGCCCGGTCCCTTGCTGAAATAACTCCAATCCAGGTGCATTGACCAGAGCCGATAATACGCCTCGTCCTGCACCAGTTCAAAGGTCTGACAATACCAGAGACGAAACAGGTCAAAACCGCGATCAACCCATAAGCCACCTGAGCATAGGGAAAGGGCCTGGCTTCTGCTACAGATCGCGCAGGCTCAGAAGAGGCGTTCATAGAGTCGTGGGTGTCGGGCATGGGCATTCGGAAAATAACGGGATCCATAGTGTTGCCAAAGGAACTGGGCCACGCAACAAATTCCCGCTGTGTAAGCTGTGGCGACAAAAAAGGAAGCCACCACATCACTCGGATAATGATCCGCCGTATAAACGCGCGAGTAAGCGATCAAGCCCGCCCAGATCCAAACCAACCGACCCCAGGGTGCAAAAAAGAGACTGGCTAAAAAAGCCAGCGCCACATTGTTGCAAACATGGCCAGAAGTCATGCTCCGTCCCCGTTCCCAGGGCTGCTTGCTCACCACCGTGATCTTGGGCCCCCAGGCCTGACGATCCCATTCCACCCGCCGCACATCTTCCAGTCCCTGATATGGTCTGGGTCGATTCACCGTGCGTTTGATTGCCCAATTGATCCCTGCATCGCCAATGACCAAAGCCGCCAGCATCAGCCCCAACATAAGACGCCCCCGCAGCCCACCCCAAATTGCCACCCCGACCAAAACCGGCAGCAACACCCACTTCATCGTGTTGAAGTCCGAGATCAAACTCAAGAACCCGTCGGCCCAAGGCGAAGTCCAACGCTGATTGATCCAACGAAACAACTCAACATCCATCTGAATGAGATACTCCCACATACCCACCCAGCATCCACAAACTCAAACCTTTTCCCAGACTTAAAAAAGACCCTTCAGAAATCACCGGGTTTCAGCAGCACCTTAAGTTGGCATTCTTTCCGCCTTTGAATGAGATCCTTGCTGCAATCGAACTTCGCCCTTTTCTTCTGAGCGGAATCGCTAAGCTGAACCAACTGATCCATGTTTATGAAACCTTTGTTTGCGTTTGTTGTCCTGTTGCTTTTGATCGCCTCCTTACCCGCCGCCCCGGATGCAGGCAAGGACATCCCTTCGCCGGAGCGTCTGCAGGCCAGGCTTTGGGAAGTGTCCCGTTTGCAGGACTTCAAGCTGGAAGGTTTTTTACGCACGGAAAAAATCTGCACCCCATCCTCATGCGGACCCGCGACCGCGAAATCCGGTTCGAGTTCCAAAAGCAGGCCCTGCAAATCCGGGTTCAGATGACAGAGTCGGGCAGCCTGATTGATCAACGCGCCCAGAGCACCGATCCCTGGACCCCCGTGACAGGTAAGGCGCGACTACAGCGCATCCTAGATTCCGATGCCTTTTATGAGGATTTGGGCATGGATTTTCTGCGTTGGAGTGATGTGCGCCCCCTGGGTCTGGACAGCATCAAAACCCTGAAAGCCTGGGCCTACGAGGCCCGTCCCCCGGTTCTGAGCAACTACGCCAAGACCCAGTATTGGATCAGTTCGGAATACCTGGCCGTGCTTCGCGTCGATGCCTTCAACCAAAAAAACCAAGTGGTCAAGCGGGTCGAAGTCAACGGTGTCATGCGCGTCGGCAAAACCAACGCCTACACGATCAAGGAAATGTTGATCGCCACCATGATCCCCGGTCGCGACCTCTCCAGTTCCCGCACCTACATTGAAATCCGCAAGGCCGAGCCAGGATCGGGACTTTGAACCTCATGGCTTGGAGGAACCCGGCGCAGCAAAGACTTTGTTGCCTAATGCCTCGGCTTCAGGCACTTTGAATGGCGTTTACGTATGGGTGCCATTCTCGTCCTCGAAGATAGTCAGGTTCTCCTGACCAAGCTGACCAATGAGCTGAAGCAACACTTCCCCTCCTTGCAGATCCTCCCCGCCCGCTCCGTGGCCGAGCCCAACTCCTGCTCAATGAGTTCGAGGTCAATATCTTCATCCTCGATATCTTTCTCCCGGACGGCAGCGGCATTGATTTCCTTTGTGATGTCAAAACGATCAGCCCCGAATCCCACGCCATCATCATGACCGCCCAACAGGTTCCCGACCTCAAACAACAGGCCGAGGAACTGGGCGTGGTCCGCTTTTTTCAAAAACCCGTCGATACCGCTTCCCTTTTCAAAGTCCTTCAAAAAATTCTCAACCCCGAGCCCGCTGCCCCGCCCTCGGATGCTCCCCAGAGCTTTGTCGCCTCCCTCGGCGGCCTCTCCACCGTTGACATCATCCAACTCAAATGCCTGGCCCGTTCCACCCAGGTTCTCAAGTTCACCCGCGGCGATGGCAAAAGCGGTAAACTTTATTTCCAGCGCGGCGAGATCGTCCACGCCGAGTCCGAGACCAAAAAAGGTCTGGACGCCTTCAATGACATTGTTAGTTGGAAAGGGGGCCGGGTGGAGGAATCCGCCGAACCCATCGCCGAACAAACCATCCAACAAAGCTGGGAAGGTCTGCTCATGGACGCCGTTCGCATGATCGACGAGAACGCCGCCCTGGCCAACTGAAACCCGTTAACCGCTCACTATTATGGGACACACCATTCTGGCCATCGACGACAGCCCGACGCTGCGCAAATTCATCAGCAAACATCTCTCCGCGCACTCCTCCAGCTACGAGATCCTGACCGCAGCCGACGGCACAGAGGGCCTGAAACTGGCGAGCGAACGCAAGCCGGATTTGATCCTCTTGGACTTTATTCTTCCCGACATGAACGGGGAGGACGTGTGCAACAAACTCAAGGAGAGTGACGTCACTGCAGGCATCCCCATTGTACTCATGAGCAGCAGCGCACCGGACATCACCCGGACGGAAGCCAAGTTCGACATCATCAAACGCTCCCTGGTCAAACCCTTTTCCCCCCAGTTGCTCTGTGCCGCCGTCTCCGCCTTGCTTAAGGGGACAGAAGCTCAAGGCAAGTCCGACGCGAATCCGGCCCGCTCAGGAATCAGCACCTCTTCCGCTGCCGCCCATCCCGAGCCCGAGTCCATGCCCACCATGTTGATGACCCGGCGTCAAAAGCCCAGCGAAGCAGACCCTTCCCCCGCCCGAATCCGTCTGAAAGGTTCCAGCTCCTACTTCCCACTCATCTCCGCCCTGCGCGGTATCAACGAAAAAGCCTACACCGGTCTTCTACGCTTCTCCCACAACTCCGTGCCCATGGAGATCTATTTTAAGAGCGGCCTCTTCGTTCTCGCCACCACTCGGGACTGCGACGCTTATTTTAAGGACGCTCCCATCGCCGTTCTGAAGAAGAAAAACCGCTGCTGGAAGAACTCAAAGCGAACAAAAAAAATCCGGCTTCCCCGTTTTCCTCCAAATGTCCGAGCGCAATCTCCTGCCACGGGAAAACGCCGAGCAGATGACCCTCCAATACGGCGCTTTCATGTTTTCACTGGCCTGGACCGCTTTGGACGCTGACTTTGAGTTTGAGGAACTCACCGAGCTGCCTGAATTTCTCAAGCTGCTCAACCCCATCTTCAAGGGCAGCGACGACTTCGCCCTCGAAACCCTCCGCCTGGTGGGGCCGGAGTGCATGACCGCCCTGAACTGGGGCGCGCCCAGCGGTGTCCCGGCCTACACACGCGCTGGCTACGAACGTGTGCAACAGTTGCCTTTGAACGAAGAAGAGGTCGCCTTCGCCAATCACGTGGTCACGGGAGGACAAAGCCTCGAAGCCATCGCCTCCGCCGCGAACATGGATCTTGAGACAGCCCACCGAGTTCTCTTCCGCTTTTTGGCTCTGGAAATTTTTGACTATTGGTCCGCCCCAGCTTGATCGCTGATTCCGAACCGGAATCCATTTCAAAACTGCATGGAACTTTGCCTCTTCAAACTCAATCAGGCCGACTACGGCATACCGATGTCCTCCGTGCGTGAGGTTTTGAGCCGGCCACGTCTCAGTCCCGTGCCGCTGGCCCCGGCGACCCTGCGGGGCATGACCCATTTCCGGGGTGAAGTCCTGCCCGTCTTCTCCTTGGACAGTCTTTTCAACTCCTCTCAGACACCTCCGGTCACCCCGGTTCAGGATCATAGCCGCGTTCTGGTTCTGACTCATTCCGGTCAACTGCTCGGCCTCCACGTCGATCAGGTGGACGAACTCAGCCTCCCACCCGGCCAGTCCGGAGATTTCTGGACCCAGGACAGCAGTGAACTCCTCGGCCCCCTCATCCCTCATCTGGCCAGACATTTCCAACCCCTCCACATCCCCGGCCTTTTCCACACCCTGCAACATTCTCTCAGCTCCATCCGGCTTTCATTTTTTCAACCGACCAACCCCACACCAGCCTGAACCGCCTATGTCCACACCCAGCTCCACTCTTCCTCCTCCCAGCGGCCTCACCGTCACCCTGAAAATTGCGCTCGTGCTCATCGGCATCGGCACTCTGGCCACCCTGGTCACCGCACTCATTGCCTACATTCTCTTTGCCAATGTTCAGGAGGAAACGGTCAAAAACAACCTGAACTCCGTCCGCAGCCTGATGGAACAACGCATCAACAGCCATGTCGAGGGTCTGCTCCGTCAAACCCAGACCCTGTCCGAAAGCTCCGCCCTGCGCCAAATTCTTTTGGTCAAAGCCTCGGACAGCTCCGACCCTAACGTGGCCAACACCTTCAAAATTTTCCATACCGATCTGACCGGGCAAGTCCGTAATCTTCGCTACCACTCCCTCTATCTTTGCACACCGGAGGGACGGGTTCTTTACAACACCCTCGACCCTGACACCGCCATTCCCGACTTCTCCCTCTTCGGCACTCTGGCCCGCGATACCCTCAAATCCCGTGCCCCCGTGCTCCTTCCCTCCGAGCGCGGCGTCGAACGGGGTGCCAACACCCTGACCGAGTCCACCCTCTTCGTGGCCGCCCCCGTCCTGGAGGGTGAGCGCGTCATCGCCATACTCATCACCGAGTCCTCCTTCGCCCCCCTCAACAGCATCACCACCTTCAACGACCGCCCGCTCGAAGCCAACCTGGGCAGCACGGTGCAGGCCTTTCTGGTCGATCCCTCCCTCTCCCTCCGCAGTCGCAGCACCCAGCCGGAGGGAACCAAAATCCAGACTGAAGGTGTCCGTAACGCCATGTCCGGCAACAGCGGTGCTTCCCTCTACGACAACGTCTCCGGCCTGACTGTGCTTGGTTCCTACAACCGCCTCAAAATTGACGGCATGCCCTGGGGCATCCTGGTGGAGCAATCCAAAAGTGAAGCCCTGGCCCCCGCACGCAGCGCCGCCATCTGGGTCGCGGGCGTCGGCTTCATCATCATCATTCTGGTCGGCATCAGCGGTTTCGCCTTCGCCAAAATTTTTGCCCAACCCATCGTCAATCTTCAGGACACCATCCGCCGTGTCGCCGCCGGAGACGAATCCGTCCGGGCCGTGGTCGAACGTAACGACGAGATCGGACAACTCGCCCACGCCCTCAACGAAATGATCGTGGAACGCAACGCCGTCAAAGACCGCATCTCCACGGAAAACAAACGCGTCCAGGCCAACATCCAGGACTTCCTCCTCGTCGTCGCCGACGCCTCGGAAGGCAAACTCTCCGTCCGCGCCAAACGCACGGAGGGTTTGTTAGGCAACGTGGCGGATGCCCTCAATCGAATGCTGGAAAATGTCAGCGTGCTCATCGGTCAGGCCAAAAGCGCCAGCAGCCAAGTGCAGGACTCCGCCGGGGAAATCGCTGGTGCCGCCCAAAACCTGGCAGATGGCGCCACCAGCCAAACCACTCAGATCGCCGAAACCATCGTCGAAGTGCAAAACCTGGCCGCTGAAGCCCAGGGCGTCTCGGAAAACTCCCAGGAAGCCGCCCGCGCCGCCAGCCGCACCCGCCAAGCGGCGGAAGAAGGAGCCAAAGCCGTGCGTGATGTCATCGCCTACATGGAAAGACTCCAGGAAAGCGTTCAAAACAACGCCCGCAAAATCACCCGCCTCGGCGAACGTTCCCAGGAAATTTCCGGCATCGTCCGCTCCATCAGTGACATCTCTGCCGAGACCGACGTGTTGGCCATGAACGCCTCCATCGAG
>JAAUTS010000230.1 GCA_012031345.1 Blastochloris sp.
GGGGATCGGGGTTCCTTACGCCTTGCTCCCGGAGCCGGGTGGCCTCTAGCATAACGTTTCCATTTTTATGCGGCGTATTTCCTGGTCATTGTTTCTGCGCATCCTCATCACGTTGTTGGGGGTGGGATATCTCTCTTTTTTCAAGGATTGGGAGGATATCTGGGAGGCGATGCATCAAGTGAAGCTCGGGTGGTTGGGCTTGGCCATGCTGGCTTATGGGTTGACCACGTTGCTGGGTATTTGTCGTTGGCATCTTCTGTTAAAAAATGTGAGGGCGGATCTCGGCTGGCTGCGCACGGCGCAACTGACCTGATCGGTTTGTTTGCCAACACCTTCCATGGCCGGGGGCGATGGGCGGTGACCTGATCAAGGCCGTGTTGGTGGCGCGGGACAGTCCGGGGATGAAACCGACGGTGGTGATGTCGATTGTGATGGAGCGGATTTTGGGGTTCGTGGCGATGTTTCTGGTTTCCACCACGTTGATTTTGACGCGGATTGGTCCGCTGACTACGGATTCGGCGACGCGTCTGGCAGTGGGCTTGTATTTCACGGTTTTTTTGCTGACCCTGGGGGCCCTGGCTTTGGGCGCGTGGAGGCATCCCTCCCAGTGGGTGCCGTTCTGGCATAAGCTGCCGTGGCGGGAGAGTCTGGATGAGGCGGGACAGGCGTATCGGTTTTTTTTGAGTCATCGCCCCTGTTTTTGGGGAGGTTTGGGGCTTTCGCTGGCGGCGCATTATTTTCTATTATTGAGTTGTTATTCGGTGGCACTGGGATTGGGTCTGGAGCTGGACTTTTGGGATTTGAGTGCGGTGTTGCCTCTGGTGGCCTTGGTCACGCTGATTGTGCCGTCTATTGGCGGGCTGGGCATTCGTGAACTGGCTTTCCAGCATTTTCTGACCTATGTGGCCATCACCAAGGAAACTTCGATTGCTCTGTCACTGGTTTTTTATTCGGTGACGCTGTTTTGGGGTGGCTTGGGAGGCTTGATTTATCTGCGATTTGGGGCAGGCCGAGCTAAGGCGGCGGAGTAAAGTTACGGTTTGCTTCCCGGTGTTGAGTCGTTACGTTAGGAGACAGATGCACGTCCTCTTTGTATGCACAGGCAACACCTGCCGCAGTCCAATGGCTGAGGGATTCTTCAGGGAAATCAGCCGTGAGGACAGCGGCTTGACCTGTGGCTCGGCCGGGATCGGGGCGGTGGGAGGTCAGCCGGCCAGTCGCAATTCCGTGGTGGTGATGGAGGAGTTGGGCTTGGACATTCGGAATTCACGCAGCAAGCCGATCACGGCGGAATTGATTGAAGAGGCGGACTTTATTCTGGTCATGACTTACAGTCATCTGGACAGCCTGCTGCTTCTGCATCCGCAGGCTTCGGACAAGGTATTTCTGCTTCGGGAATTTCTTCCGGCCAACGATCGTTCCAGCCGGGAAATCATCGACCCTTTTGGCCAATCCCTGGATGCCTACAGGAATTGCCGGGATCAAATCCGCGCGGCCATGGAACCGCTCTATTTGCTGCTGAAAGAGGCGGCCAAGAAATCGAAAATCCAGCCCCTCCCGGACCTGCGTATTGCCCTGGGCGCGGATCATGCGGGATACGAGTTAAAATCCCATCTGGTGCGTGAGTTGGGTAAGGCCAGGGCGTCCCTGCATGATCTGGGCACTTTCTCCCCTACGGCGGTGGATTACCCGGATGTGGCCGCAGCGGTTTGCCAGGAAATTATTCAAGGAAAGGCGGATCGGGGCATCCTGATCTGCAAGTCGGGCATCGGCATGAGCATGGCGGCCAATCATTTCCACGGTATCCGGGCTGCCTTGGTGCATCATCTTGAAACTGCCCGCTTGAGTCGTGAGCATAATAACGCTAATGTTCTTTGCCTGTCTGCGGATGAAACAACGGCCCCGCAGGCCATGAAAATTGTAGAGTGCTGGCTCCGCACGCCGTTCAGCGGGGGCCGGCACGCCCGGAGATTGGAAAAAATGCAAACGCTCAAAACTGAAATTGAAACCTCGTCCACCCTGCCCAGCCTGGCGGAGACCGATCCCGCCATCTTTGAACTCATCGCCAAGGAACATGCCCGTCAGCGTGAGAACATTGAGCTGATCGCTTCGGAAAACTTCACCAGCCGCGCCGTGATGGAGGCCCAAGGCTCTTGCCTGACCAACAAATATGCGGAAGGCTATCCAGGCAAACGTTGGTATGGGGGTTGCGAGCATGTGGATGTGGTGGAGCAACTGGCGATTGATCGAGCCAAGCAGCTCTTCGGCGCGGAACATGCCAACGTGCAACCGCACTCGGGTTCCCAGGCCAACTTTGCCGTGTACACTTCCGTTCTTCAGCCTGGCGATAAAATTCTGGGCATGAACCTGAGCCATGGAGGCCATCTCACCCACGGAAACCCGGCCAACTTTTCCGGCAAACTTTATCAATTTGTGCAATACGGAGTCCGTGAGGATACAGGCTTGATCGATTACGATGAATTGGCTGCCGTGGCGCAGCGCGAGAAGCCCAAGATGATCACCGTCGGAGCTTCCGCCTACTCACGCATCATTGATTTTCCGCGCATGGCGGAGATCGCCCGCTCGGTGGGTGCCTATCTCTTTGCTGACATCGCCCACATTGCGGGTCTGGTCGCGGCAGGGGTTCACCCCAGCCCGGTCGGTCATGCCGACTTCGTCACCACCACCACGCATAAAACCCTGCGCGGTCCTCGTGGTGGCTTGATTCTATGCCGGGCGGAGTTGGGTAAGGGCATCGATTCCGCGCTTTTCCCCGGAGCCCAAGGCGGGCCGTTGGAGCATGTGATCGCAGCCAAAGCCGTGTGTTTCCTGGAAGCCTTGCAACCCTCCTTCCGGGTCTATCAACAACAGGTCGTGCGCAACGCCAAGGCGCTGGCCGAGGGTATGAAGAAGAACGGTTACAAAATCTTCTCCGGTGGAACGGACAATCACCTCATGTTGGTCGATCTTCAGCCCAACAAAATCACGGGCAAGGAAGCGCAGGAAGCTTTGGATCAGGCGGGCATTACTTGTAATAAAAACGCGGTGCCTTATGACACGCAATCCCCCTTCAAAGGCGGCGGCATCCGTCTCGGCACTCCCGCCGTGACCACCCGTGGCATGAAGGAGGACGAGATGTTTGACATCGCCAACTGGATTCATGAAGGCCTGCAGGCCCGCAGCAATCCAGATGCGCTCCGCGTCATCGCGGGTAAAGTCCACGCCTTCACTGCCCGTTATC
>JAAUTS010000071.1 GCA_012031345.1 Blastochloris sp.
TTAGCCAAAAAAGGTGCCGGACTGCCCCGGCTTTGTCGGATCAGTTTGCGCGGGCGGACGTTCTGGAACGTGAGTTGGCCAAAAAAAGTTATCCCTCAAGTTGGAGCAGCGCACGAAGGGGGAATCGGATTTGGCAGTGGCCGCGGCGTCGATTTTGGCCCGGGAAGGCTTTCTTCTCGGAATGAACAAGTTAAGTGAGCAAGTCGGCCAAATTTTGCCAAAAGGGGCGAGCAGTATCGTTAAAGAAGCGGCCCGAAGCATCGTGCAAAAAAATGGAGCGACGGCCTTGGAGGAAATAGCCAAAACACATTTTAAGACCTACCTGGAAGTCACCTCTCTCTTATAAGCTATGCTTATTTATTCTAGAAAAAGTGACGGACACTTTGAGGTCAGAAAGTGTGAGTGACTTTGGGGGGCAGGGGATTGTGAATAAAAGGCTTGCTATGAGATTGGATTCTTTCTAAGTCTTTCAGCCACAAAGCATCATGGCTAATTTAACGAAACGGGATTTGGTAGTTCGCATCAGCAACGAGACCGGGATGGTTCAGCAGGATGTCTTGAACGTGATCCAGAGGACTTTGGATTATCTTACGGATAGTTTGGCTGATGGTAATACGGTCGAGCTGAGGAACTTCGGTGTTTTTGAGATCAAATTGCGTAAGGCCCGGGTGGGGCGTAATCCGAACAAGCCTCAAAGTGACGTGCCGATTCCTCCCCGAGCCGTGGTTAAGTTCAAGCCCGGCAAGGAGATGAAGGCCAAAGTGTCCCAACTTTCCGAAAAAATGGCGGCTCCTCAGGCACCGGGTGCAACATCCAAAGTTTAAAAAGTTGGGGTCAAGCAGGTCCGGGCGGGAGACGCCGGGCCAGAATGCCATCCGTCCCCAACAAAACTGTTCCTTATGTCATTAAAAAGCCTTTCTGGATTTCGCGATTTTTATCCCGAGGAATGTCTCCTGCGGGAGCATATTTTTCAGGCCTGGCGAGAGAGTGCCAAAGCCTTCGGTTTTGTGGCTTACGACGGCCCGCCGCTGGAACCCCTTGAGCTTTATCAAAAAAATCCGGTAACGAAATCGTCAACCAGCTTTATCATTTTGTGGACAAAGGAGAGCGGGCAGTGGCGATGCGACCGGAGATGACGCCGACGCTGGCCCGCATGGCGGGAGCACGGCATCGTGACTACAAAAAACCCATGAAGTGGTTTGCCATTCCCCAGCTGTTTCGTTACGAGAGGGCTCAGCGGGGGAGGTTGCGGGAACATTTTCAGTGGAACTGTGACATTCTGGGAGAGTCCGGTCTGGGCGCAGAGGTGGAATTGTTGGCGGTTTTGGACATGGCGTTGCGCAAGCTGGGTTTGGAGCGCAAGGATTATGTGCTGCGGATCAGTGACCGTGTTTTTTGGCAGGAGTTTTTGGAAAAACATCAGGTCGCGGAGGAGAAGCATTACGATTTTTTTCAGGCCATTGATAAAATTGAGCGGGAGAAACCGGAGGAAACGCGCTTGAAGTTGGGGGATTTGGCAGATGAGGTTTTTTCCGCGATTGAGAAGGGGGAGGGCAATGCGCGTTTGAATGAAGTGCGTGAACGTTGTGCCGCACTGGGATTGGCTGAGGTGGTGGAGATTGATCTGAGGATCGTGCGAGGCCTTGCCTACTACACCGGGATCGTGTTTGAGGTGCATGACCGTCAGGGGGGAGATGCGAGCCATCGCAGGCGGTGGACGTTATGATGGTTTGGTCAAGCTGGTCGCGGGTGAGGAGCTGCAGGCGGTCGGTTTTGGCATGGGAGATGTGGTTCTGGCGGAGATGTTGAAAGACCGCGGACTGCTACCCAAGCCGGATGGCGGCGACAGCTACTACGTGGTCATCGCGGAGGAAGCTATTCGTAACGCTGCGCTGGGTTTGGTTGCGGGCTTGCGTCAGGCGGGGTATCGGGTGGATTATCCGCTTTCGCCGACCAAGGTGGGCAAACAATTTCAGGCGGCGGAGGATCATGGATACAGTCATGCCGTGGTGCTGGGCCGGGAATTTGAGTTGGAAGGTCAATGCGGTTTGAAGCGGCTGGCCACGCGGGAGCAGAGCACGGTGCGTCCTGAGATCCGGGAGGGAATCTTCCAGGGCTGGACGCCAGTGGGTTGCTAGCAGAATAAAAATAGAAAGCAGAAAACGAGGAAATTTTTTTATGTATCGCACACATCATTGCGCGGAATTACGCACGACGGATATTGGCAAAACGGTGACCCTGGCGGGCTGGGTGGATTCCCGGCGGGATCATGGCGGGGTGATTTTTATTGATTTGCGGGATCGGGAAGGTGTGACGCAGATCGTCTTCAACCCTGAGCTGAATGCGGAGCTGGCCGCCGCCGCCCATGCCTTGCGTAGTGAGTATGTGATTCAGGTGGAGGGAATGGTGGTGGCGCGTCTGAGCGGGACGGAGAACAAAAACCTGCAAACCGGTGGGATCGAAATTCAAAGCAGCGGGTTGAAGGTGTTGAACAGCTCGGAGGTTCCACCCTTTCCGCTGGATGAGGATTCGGTGAATGAGGATTTGCGCCTGACTTACCGTTATCTGGATCTGCGCCGTCCGCGCATGATTCATAATCTTCGCATCCGTCATCAGGCGCTACAGGCGATCCGGACTTATCTGGATGGGGAACGGTTTTTCGAGATTGAAACGCCGATTCTGTTCAAAAGCACCCCTGAGGGGGCCAGAGAGTTTTTAGTTCCGTCCCGCTTGAATCCAAAAAAGTTTTACGCCCTGACCCAGTCTCCGCAGCAATACAAGCAGTTGCTGATGGTGGGGGGGATTGAACGGTATTATCAGGTGGCCAAATGTTTCCGGGACGAGGATTTGCGGGCGGACCGGCAGCCGGAATTCACCCAGATCGATTTGGAGATGTCCTTCATTGATCGGGAGGACATCTACCGCTTGATCGAGGGTTTGGTGGCGGCGGTGTGGAAGAAGACTTTGAACCACGAGGTAAGCCTGCCCTTCCCGCGTGTGAGCTTCCAAGAGGCCATGAATACCTATGGCATCGACAAACCGGATCGTCGCTTTGGTTTGGAGTTGGTGGATTTGTCCGATTGTTTTGCGCAGTCCCAATTCAAGGTGTTCCGTTCGGTGTTGGATGCGGGCGGGGTGGTCAAAGCAATCAACGCCAAGGGGCTGGCTGACATCACCCAGGGGCAGATTGAGGAGTTGACCGAACTGGCCAAGTCTCAGGGCGCCAAGGGGCTGGCCTGGATCAAAGTCGAGGCCGGGCAATGGAAGTCACCGATTGTGAAGTTTTTCTCAGAAGCGGAAAAAGCGGCTCTGACCGAAAAATTGAACATGGAGGAAGGTGACCTGATTTTGTTCGGAGCGGACCTGTGGTTGTCTGCTTGTGAAGTGCTGGGTCAGATCCGGCTCAAGGCGGCGGATTTGCTGGAGCAGGCTGGAAAGATGAAGCGTCAGGAGGGGGTCTTTGACTTTTTCTGGGTGGTGGACTTTCCGCTGCTCAGTTTCGACAAGGAAAATCAGCGTTACGTAGCCACACACCATCCCTTCACGTCCCCGGTCGCGGAGGATGTGGAACTGCTGCAGACCAACCCGGAAAAGGTGCGCGGCCAGCACTACGATCTGGTTTTAAACGGCGTGGAGCTGGGCGGGGGAAGCATCCGGATTCATCAAGGGGCGATTCAGGAAAAACTTTTCACAGAGCTGTTGAAGATCCCGGCAGACATCGCGGAATCCCGCTTTGGTTACATGGTCCGGGCCTTGAAGTTTGGGGCACCTCCGCATGGAGGCATTGCTCTGGGTTTTGATCGTTTGGTGGCCATATTGACCGGATCGAGCAGCATTCGTGACGTGATGGCCTTTCCCAAGAACAACAAGGGGATTGATTTGATGAGTCAGGCGCCTGGTGAAGTGGAGCCGCGCCAACTGAGGGATCTTTACATCCAAACCAAAGAATAACGCCGCGGCTGGATCGGAGCGCTGGGAATATCCGTTCGACGGGTTGCGCTTTGATTTAGCTGGGGCACATTAACTGAAGGAAAAACGAACATGAACAAACCCAAAATCATCGCTTATCTCAAACCCTGGTGTGGCTGGAGCAAGGGCGTGCGGGCCGTGATGGCCAAATACGATCTTCCTTTTGAAGACCGCGACATCATCAATGACCCAAGCCAGCGCATGGAGATGATCCAGAAAAGCAGACAAGAACTTTCGCCTTGCGTGGAAGTGGACGGCCACATGCTGGCAGATGTCAGTGGTGACGAGGTTGAGGCTTGGCTGATTGATAAGGGTTATGTTTCCAAGGACGAGACCCCGGTAGGAGTGGCCACCGATCGCGGATGCTCGGATGAAGAACATGCCGCCCAGGCTGCAAGTGCCAGCGTGGCGAACATCCGGTTCATTCCCCGTCAATGACATGAACTCCAGCGCACAACGACGAGCCCTTGAATCGTTGTTGGCGGATGAGGATTTCTCCACCCGCCAGCTTGTAATAGAAGAGCTGCGTTCGGGCAAGGCCAAGAACCACAAATTGGTGGAGGACCTTGCCCGATCTGTGCATCCCCAAGTGGCGTTGCAGGCCCAGTCCATTCTGAGTGATTGGCAGGGGTTGGAAGGGGGGACAGTGTCGGCCTCGGGGAATTGTCAGGGTTTGCAAGGCCTGACCCCGGCTTGCCTGAAAGACTGGGTTCAACTGGAATCCCTGTGCTGGCTCTTGGTGCAGACGGAGTATCGTGATTACGAGGTGAAAACAGGCACACAGATCTTGGATGCTCTGGCCCGTAAGGTCCTTCAACGTTACCAAGCCTTCGAAGGACAGAAGATGGGAAAGTGGCGGGCGCTGCATGAAGTCCTGGGAGTGGAAGAGGGTTATGTCGGAGACACGGAGGAGTATTATTCTCCGGACAACAGTTACCTGAACCGTGTGTTGGAGCGGAAAACGGGCATTCCCCTGACTTTGGCCCTGACCTATGTGTTTGTGGGTCTGCGTCTGCGCTGGAATGTCAGCGGGGTCAACACGCCGGGACATTATCTGGCGGCGGTGGAGGGGACGATATTCGATCCCTTTTTTGGAGGCATGGCACTGACGCCGAAAATGTTGAAGGAACGTTTTGGAGATTCCTGCCTGGAGTCGGGAGCCTCTCATTATTTTTCCGCCACACCTTTTGAAACGGCGCAACGGATGATGTCGAATTTGATGAACAGTTACGCCCGCAACGGGGATGATGAACGGTTGCGGCGGGTTGGAACGTATCTGCAGATTTTGCAGGAAAAGCAACATTGAGCCGTTGGGTCGGCCTGCGGCTTTCAGAAAAGTTTAGTTCAGCGCAGGGCTTGGACTTGAGAGGGTTGGACGGGTGTGGATTCTCCTCCAAATTGTGTCCGAACGTAGGTGCTGATGGCGGCAACCTCCAAATCTGATAAATAGGGTTGGCCGGGCATGACCCCGTTGACTTTTTTCCCATTAATCACACTGACACCGTTTTGACCTCTCAGAATCACATGGATGAGTTTTTCCGGGGCGGCGGAAACGATGCCGGAACCACGCAAGGAGGGAATCATGGTGCTGCCTTCGCCCGCATAGTGGCACTGGGCGCAGCTTTGGGAGTAAAGCTGTTCACCTTCCCGTAGGAGGGTGTCGATATCGACGACGGGAGCCGGAGCGGACGGGGGGGTGGGGCTACAGCCGATGAAGACCCAGGCGGACAAAGCCAAAATGAGTGAGCTGAGGAGTTTGTGGTCGGCCAGAGCTTGCGTGAAGGCAGGCTCCGAACTACATTCAGCCATGACTAAAGTATTTCGTCTCATAGGTTTGTTGTTGATAGCAACTCTCTCTTTTACGTTTTCCGGCAAGGCTGGCGAGATCATTCGTTCGGAAGAGGAGTCCTTCAAAATTGAGGTCGTGGCGGAGGGTTTAAAAAATCCCTGGGGTGCGGTAAAGTTGCCGGATGGACGATTTTTAATCACGGAGCGTCGGGGAACGCTGCGTCTGGTGGAAAATGGGAAACTGGTGGAGGAACCGATCAAGAATGTCCCGCAAGTTCTGGCCCAGGGTCAGGGTGGGCTGCTGGATATCGAGTTGCATCCTGAATATGAAAAGAATGGCTGGATTTACCTGGCTTTCTCGAAGCCCATGGAGGATCGAAGTTTGACCTCCATTGTGCGGGCTCGTTTGCAAGGTTCGGAGTTGGTGGATTTGGAAACGATCTTCGATGTGAAGGAGGATTACACGAAAGGGGGGATCCACTTCGGCTGTAGGATGGAGTTTGATCGTCAGGGTTTTCTATATTTCAGCATTGGAGACCGCGGAGACAAGACCACGCCGGAGAACCGGGCGCAGAGGCTGGATCATGTGGCGGGAAAAATTCATCGCATCCACGACGATGGCCGGATTCCGGAAGACAATCCTTTTGTCAAAACCGAAGGTGCCCGCCCCTCCATCTGGAGTTACGGGAACCGTAATGCGCAAGGTTTGAAGTTTCAGCCGGGGACCGATCTGCTCTGGGAAACCGAACACGGACCACGTGGGGGTGATGAATTGAACCTGATCAAAAAAGGTCTGAACTACGGTTGGCCCGTGGTCACTTATGGAACAAATTACAGCGGTGTTCCTATTACGGATCTGAGGGAAAAGGAAGGCATGGAGCCGCCTGTGATTCATTGGACTCCTTCCATTGCCGCTTCTGGATTGGACTTTTATGTCGGGGACAAGTTTCCCAAGTGGCAGGGGCAGGCCTTTGCCGGAGGTCTGGCTCATCAAAAGATCATTCGATTGGTTCTGGATCAAAATCATAAAGTGACCATCAGGAAATACTTCTGGAGAAACAAGGCCGCGTCAGGGATATCCGTTGTTTTGATGATGGGTTTCTTTATGTCCTGCATGATGAACCGGGCCGCCTGATCCGGTTGGTTCCGGCTCAATAACCGCTTGGGTTTTTCTCACCATGCCCAGGAAACTCCGCCGTAAAAGGAACGTCCGGCGGCGGGAAAAAAGTAACGTTGAGGACCACTGGGCCGCGAGACGACGCTGACTTCAGTGATGTATCGTTCATCCGCCAGATTGTTGATTTCAAAAAAAAACCGAAAGCCTCCGGGGGATTGAGTGCCGATTTTCCAGTCCAGGGTGGCGAAGGCATCGCTGAACAAACTGTTGGCATAATCCGCGTAAATCCCACGGGGTTGAAACTCCCAGGAGAACCCGGTGTAAAATCCCGAGCCATGGCTGTAGGTGAGTGCGCCTAACAAAAGATGTTCGGGGATTCCTGGAATGGAGTTGTCGCCGAAGAGAGGGTCGTCATTCAATTGGAAATGGTTCCAAGTATAGGATTGGCGGAGGAGCAGGGAGTCCTGGGGTGCGGCGTCGAGGGGCTCGGGTTGCTGCCTGAGCAGCTCCCAGGACAGGGAGCTTTCGATTCCCTGATGAAAGGAGTCGGGCGTGTTGCGTGTCTCATTGATGCCGGGACTGATTTCGGTGATGAGAAATTCATTTTCCAGCAGGCTATGATAGAAGGCGAAGTCCCATGAGATGGGGCCTTGACGACCTCTCATGCCGATTTCGAAGGTGGTGGCGGTCTGCAATTCCTGGGCATCGTAGTTGGCTTGACCGCTGCGATACAGATCGGCTTGGGTGGGGGCCTCGCTGGAGCGGCTGATGTTGAGGTAAGCCTGATTTTGTGAATTCCACTCGTAGAGCAGGCCAGTGGCGGGTGAGATGGCGGTGTAATCCCTGGAGTCTTGGGTGAGAGCCTCCGCAGCCAAGGCCACCCTGTCATGGACGTTGCGTCGGGAATGACCCAGGTCGAGCGAGAGGATCCAGGTCAACTGATCGCTGAGTTGAAGTCGATTTTGAGCGTAGAAGTTGCTGTTCAACCATTGGAAGGTGACATCATCCACCACGGCTCCGCGCGAACCGAGGCCTTGGTTGAGGTAGGTGGTTTCATCACTCCAGGCGTAACTTTGAGTAAGCGTCAGGGAGAGGCTGTTGTCCAAGCCCCCGAGGTTGAAGTCGTGTTGATAGGTCAGACGCACGCCCGTGTCGTGGTATTGTTTATCAAAAACCTGGTTGCGCGGATTTTTGATGTCGGCCCAGGTGAACCAAACTCCGCCGATCAGGGATTGGTCGGTGTTTTGCCAGGAAAAGCGATCCGCCACGCGGTTGTAGGAGACTTGATCCCGCCAATCGGCGCGACGGCGATCAAAGAGTGGGTTGGGGCTGCTGACGCTTTGGCTGGGATTGGCGGCGATTTCTCCAAGACTCAGGGCGCCCGGCAACTCCTCGTCACTTTGGGAGGTGACGAAATACAGACGATTTTCCCAAGCCCCCTGATCGCTCCAACCAAGGTTGAGATCAAGGTGTTGGCGGTTGAGCTGACTGTGATCTCGGAATCCGTCCTGACTTAGATTTGTTAGGGAAAGCACCCCATCCACCTGACCTGAGGCCCAGGCGGTGGAGGCATGTTGTTTCCAGTAGCCGAAGCTTCCGAATTCGGCACGGAGTGAGGCAGGGGATTTGCCGTGACCGATGGGGGAGACAAAGTCAAGGGAACCTCCCAGATTATTACTGACGCCGGCCAGGCTGTTGCTGCTGCGGATGACGCGAACATGGGACAGGGAGAGAGGTTCGATGGCACTGAGGTAATCGAAATCGGAATCGGCTGCGTTCAAGGGAAGTCCGTTGAGTTGCAGAGCGATTCCGCGCACGTCGGCGTTTCTGGCCACTCCGCTGCCCCGGATGGAGAGTCGGGCCTGGGAGCTTTGATTGCGGGCTCTGGCGTAAAGGCCGGGCACGGCTTGGAGGCTTTCGGAGAGGTTGGAGTGGACTCTTGTCTCGACGGTGTCGAGATCCAGGACCTCGCTGGCCCCACTGAGACGGGAGAGTTCGAGGGTGGAGGATTCGACGGAAGGCTGGAGGAGGGAGGAGACAGAGTCGGCCTTAACCACGATGTCGGGGAGTTGATACAGGGTCGGTGGGATGGGGGCAAGCTGGGCGTGACCCAGAGTGGTTAGGCAACAGAGAAAAAGTCCGGGCAGGCGTGGAAGGCTCATCCGGGTAACAAGCTATAGCCGCCCAGTCCCAGGAGCAGGAGGAGAAGCAGGAGAATGAGGGCCGTCCACCACCAAAGCTTTTTTGTGGGAGAGGATTTCTTTGGAGAACCGAACTCTTCTTCGAGAAAGCTTTCGTAATCGAAGGAATCGTCCGGAAGATCCAGGTCTTGGTGGAGCTTGTCTTGTTTCCAGCCGGAGAGGGCATCCGCGCCACATACGGGGCAGGCTGAGGTGCCTCGGCGGACATGGGTTCCACAAACAGGGCATTCTCCAGGAGGGCGGAACATGGTTGGATTCAGAGTAGTAGCAGGCGGATTCAGACCAAGAAAAAACCAGAATCTGCAGCAAACGAGGTCATGGTGCCGTTGCTGCCTTTCGGCCCTGGCGGGGTTCGCAAGCCTACGCTTCCACAGATTCTGGCGTAAGTTCAGCGTAATCCATCAGGCATGAGGCGCAAGAAGGAATTGGGTTGAGTTCGACCTGTAATCAGGTCTGGCGCAGGATGGTTGGAGGAATCCTCAAGGGGCCTGGGGGAGCGGGAGGGGGAACCGGGGTGTTGGGCTCGGGATTGGTTTTGGATTTGAAAGGGTTGAAGGCGTCCAGCAAGTTACCGCCCTGAGGTTCCGTGCCTGGGGCAGCTTCGTCGCTCTTGGGTTTGAGGAAGCCGTCGAGAAGACCTTTGACCCCTTCGATGGCTTTGTATGGGATCCATTCCGCTCATGTCCACGCGGACCTTGGGGTCGTTGGCCATGCCTGTGACTGTGATGGGGAGATTCATCCGGGTGACCGAGCTGGAGCTGAGGTTGGCGGAACTGAGCAGAGTGTTGGCCAGTTGTAGGGAGCCGGGATCGACGGAGAGCGTGCCGAGCAGTTGGATGCTTTTGTCGAAGCCAATGGGGCCGTTCATGACAATGTTCAAGTTGGGCGAGTTGACGTTGAGGGGCTCCAGAATGACTTTTTGTCCGGCGATTTTGTAGGTGGATTGGAGTGAATCAAACTTGCCCTCCTGCAGGGCGGTGATTCCCAGAGTCAGGCCCACGGCTTTGAGAGATTGAAGTTTGGGCACTTGAAATTCGCTCACGCTCAGGGTGCCAGCACCCACAAGTTCTTTGGGTTGGGCGAAGTCGCCGCCTCCCTTAAAGTCCATGGTGGCTTTGCCCAGGATGGTGTTGGCGTCGCTACCCAGATCCGCCATGAACGGGGACAGATCCGCTCCGGTCACTTGGGCCGTGGTTTGATAGGTCATGGGAGAGGCCTGGGTGTCCAGGGAGGCTTCCCCTGCAAAATCGCCACCGTAAAGTTTGGCCGTGAGTTGGGTCAGACGCAGGATATTTTTTTCGAAGACCAACGGGCTTTTGGCTTCGCTGGCCTGAATGCCGGGCGTGATGAAAAGTTTCGCTATCGTCAAATCACCCTGGGCGGAACGTTCGCTCAGGGTTTGGGTGAATGAACCGTTGAAGTTGGCATTTTCAGCCTTGAAGAGGACGGAGCCGTCATCCGCATAGACTTCAACCGCGGCACCGAGAAGTTTGAGATTGGAAATACTGAGGGGCAACTGAGTGCCTGCCTCCACCGGACCGGGATTGGCGGAGGCTTCGGTCAATTTGGCCTGAAGTTGGGCGAGGTCGATGGGAAGAATGAGGCCGCCTTCCTTTCGTTGACGCAGTTTGAGCACGGGCTGGGTGATGATGAGCTTGGACACGGTGGGGTTGCCTTGAAATATACTGAGCAGACTGAAGTCCAGTTCGATCAGATCGGCACTGAGGAGGTTTTCTCCCTGGGGGACACTGGGATTGGGAATGGTGAGTTTTTGCAAGGAAGCGGAACCCAGGCCAATGCGATGGCCGGAAAATTGAACTTCCGCGCCGAATTTATCTTTGATGCCTTGTCGGATGGATTCGGCAAAGCCGGGAGAATTCAGTTGATTCATGACAAAGAAGAATCCGGCGACCAGAGCAACAAGAATCAGGACGGCCAGAATGGCTAGGCCGAGGAGAATTTTTTCAGCATGGAAACAACCTAGCATTAAGAAGTGGGTGAAGCCAAGGGCTAAGCGTCGTTGGGAGGGGCTCTACAAGCTCGCTCCGTAGAGAGTAGTCTGATCCCTATGGAGCAGGCTCTTACAGGTGGATGAAACGGCGATCAGGATGCTGGCCCTTGGATTCCACGTCGTGTTGCATCTCGCGATGACAGGGGAGGCTTGGGTGCGCCCCTCAAGCTGCTGGTTATGATGAAAATTGTATCTTGAATCGTAGGAGTTTCGGGTTGGGAAAGTTAAAAAAAGAAGCCCGCCCTGAGGTCAGGGCGGGCTGGATGTGGAACGAAACAAATGGGGTGATTTGACCAACTCAGGGCCCGATCGGAGTCATGTTATCCGGGGTCGTGTCGGGATCGAAACTCGATTGGAAATCTTTAATGATTTGTTCAAGACCGGGGGGCGGCGTGTCAGAGTCAGTTCCGCTCTGAGGATTTTTCATCAAAAAAACTTTTGGATGTCGGCCAGGAATTCTTCGGCTCGTTTGATTTCCGCGAGGGTCATGTTCCTTTCCTGACCATCATAACCATCGACGGTGAGGGTGATTTTATTTCCTGCACCAACCTTTTTCTTGAGTTTGGTGGTTCCGTGCGTGAACTCCACAACGCCGCCGCTGACAGATGCGGTTGTTAGGATTCCGTTAACTGTCATACTCCAGGAGGTGCCACGGGCGGCGGCGACGCCATGGGGTGTTTTGACTTTGTAATCAAGTTGCTCGGGGGGAATGCCTTTCAGGGCGGACATCACGCTGCCTTCTTTGACGTTGGTGGTCATTTTCTTTTCCACCTTCCCGTTTTGGTCGGTCCAGGCAATTTCTTCAAATTGGACGGTGGTGTTGGGTTCGATCATGAAGACGGCGCCGGGGAAGGGGGTGACATAAACTTTACCTGTGGGACCTGTTTGAATGGTGCTGCCGGGGGTGACGGTGGTGGCGGTGGTCAGGCGGGGTGGAGTGCTGGAGTTTTTGACCAACTCGACGATATCTTGGCCCGGGCCAGCGATCATGACGTCCCCTTCCACTTGGCGGGTTTTAGCTCCTTTGTAATTGGGAGGAGCTTGGGGGGTAGCTTGCTTGTTGGCGACCACTTGTACGGACGCAGGCAGGGGAGACGGGCTGGAAGTGTTGGAAGAAGCGGGTTGTGGCTCGGGGTTGGCTGCGACCAAGGGAGCCGAGGCCGGGGCGTTGGGAAGGATGGTTCCGTTTTGAATCGTGACCGGAGTTCCACGGGTCAGTTCGGTTCCGGCCACGCTGACCTTGCCCAGAACTCCGGACTTGAGAGTGGCCGTGTTGAGATCTTTTTCTGTCACGATGGTCAACACGGCGTCAGAGCTGACGACCACATCTTGTTTGAAGATGTTCAAGGTGAGGCTCTGAGGTTTCTGCGGGTCGGGGTAAACGATGGTGGTGAGGCGTCCCTTAAGATCCTTACCGTAAGAGATACGAAACATCTGGTTGTCTGACTTGATGGCTTGCGAGATGCTGCCGCTGGGCAGGGAACGAACCAAAGTGCCGTTGGAATCCGTAATCTCCAAATCCTGAGCTGAGTTGATTCTCAGGGTGGTGGCCGCATTGAGGCCCTGGACCAGAAAAAACAGGACGACAGAGGCGCCGAAAATGAAGGATCTCTTGGTTTTGTTCATAAATTTATCGGGTTATCTTCTAGTTAAGATCATAACGAGTTCAGAGTCAAGCATTTAATCTGAATATGGAATTACGCAACGCCTTGATCTTTAATGCTTTATGCAGCAAGTCGGGAAAACTTTGCTGCAATCGGTTGCGTGACCATTTTTGCCATCGTTTTTCCCCAATCCAGAGCTTGCCTTGAGTGCGCGGTTAGGGGAAAGATGTGGGGATGAAATCGACCTCTCCTCGGAAGATTCTTTTTGCCGCCTCGGAATGTGCGCCTTTGGCCAAGTCGGGGGGCTTGGGGGATGTGGTGGCGGGACTGGCCAAGGAGTTGAAGTGGTCCGGTCACGATGCGCGGATTGTTCTGCCTCTTTATCGCAGCATCAATCGGGAAAAATACGGGGTAAACTTTCTCAGCTCGGCTTGTGTTCATCTGGGGGGCTGGGAGAGCTGGATTGGGGTTTATGAATGTGAGCTGGATGGCGTGGTGCCCGTGTGGCTGGTGGAACATGAGCACTATTTTGGGCGTCGCGGGATCTATGATGAAGGATCGCAGGAATATGGTGACAACGCTTACCGCTACGCCTTTTTTTCCAAAGCCTGCCTGCAGTTGTGCAAGGACTTTGCCTGGATTCCCGACCTGATCCATGTGCATGACTGGCAAACTTCGCCCGTGGCGGCTTATTTGAAAACCTGGGACCGAGTTCTTTCCCCGCTTTCGGCCACGGCTTCTGTGTTGACGATCCACAACATCGGTTATCAGGGCGTGTATGAGGCTGGCGTTATGCCTTTCATGGGTTTTGGGTCGGAACAGTTTCAGCCCCGCATTTTTTGAGGATCATGGGCGGGTGAATTTTTTGAAGGCCGGGATTTGGTATGCGGACGGTATCACGACGGTTTCGCCGACCCACGCGGAGGAGATCCTGACGCCGGGAGGGGGCCGGGGTTTGGCACCGTATTTGAATGACCGGAGGGAGGATGTTTGTGGAATTTTGAACGGGGCGGATTACTCGCAGTGGAATCCGGAAACAGATCCGAGTCTGGTTGCATCGTATTCCGCAACCGAGATGTCAGGGAAGGATCGCTGCCGGAGTGCCCTACGGCAACGCTTTGGATTGGTGGAGGACGCCTCGCCCGTGTTTGGCCTGGTGAGTCGTCTGGTGGAGCAGAAGGGGACGGATTTGTTGCGGGGCATGTTGACGCAGGCTTTGGAGGAGATGGATTTTCAACTGGTGGTCCTGGGCAGCGGGGATCCGCACATGCAGGATTATTTTCTATGGTTGGCAAGTCGTTTCCCCGGTCGGGTGGGCACGATGATCGGGTTTTCCAATGAACTCAGTCACCAGATCGTGGCGGGGAGTGATTTCTTTCTCATGCCTTCCCTTTATGAGCCCTGCGGGTTGACGCAGTTATACTCCATGCGCTACGGAACGCTGCCTGTGGTGCGGGCCACGGGTGGATTAAAGGACACGGTGACGCCTTACGATAGTCGCAGGGGGACCGGGACGGGATTTTGTTTTGAGGCGGTGGAGGCGGTGGCATTGAAGGATGCGGTGGCCTGGGCTTTGGACACGTGGCAGCAGCGTCCCGAGCATATTCTGGCCATGAGGCGGGAGGCGATGGCGTCGGATTTTTCCTGGGAACTGTCCCTGCCCAAGTATATGGAGGTGTATGAACGGGCGATACAAAAAAGGCGCGCGATGCTGGAGCTGGAGTCGCCCGGGGGGAAGAGGCCCTTGCAACGCAACCCCATGTTGGAATCGTTGTTGGAGAATTGATTTCAGGCCCAGGTATTTTCTTATTGTCCCGCTGGGAACTTGCTGGCACATTCTCCCATCCAATCAGGAGCGGTGGCTGAGTGGTCTAAAGCGACGGTTTGCTAAACCGTTGTAGGGTAAAACCTACCGGAGGTTCGAATCCTCTCCGCTCCGCGGTTTTTCTGGCCCCCTCCCGCGGCTTTCCTGCCTGCCTGCTCTTGTCTGATCACGAGATCCAACTTTTATGAAATCCAGCTTTTCCAGCCGGGTCAAACCCCGATGTCTTCGTTCCAGAGTTCAGGTTGGGTGGCGATAAAATTTTGCATGAGTTGGAGGCAGGCCGGGTCGTGGAGGATTTCCAGTTCCACACCCTGACTGCGGAGATGAGCTTCGGGGCCTTGGAAGCTGGAATTTTCTCCCACGACCACTTTAGGGATGCCGTAGAGCAGGACGGCACCACTGCACATGGGGCAGGGGGAAAGGGTGGAGTAGAGAACGCACTCGCGATAGACGGAGGCGGGTTGGCGTCCGGCGTTTTCGAGGCAATTCATTTCAGCATGATGGATGACGCTGCCTTGTTGAACCCGTTGATTGTGGCCGCGTCCGATGATGCGGCCCCGGTGAACGAGGACGGAGCCGATGGGAATACCTCCGGCGGCCAAACCCAGGCGGGCCTCCTCCAAGGCGGCTTGGAGGAAGGGGATCGGGGGTCATGGGAAGTGGGGAGTTGGAGACGAGTAGGCTGGGATCAATCCGAGCTGAGGCTGAGAGGGCTCATGCCGAGGGGCCGGGTTTTCCGGGGTTTGATGGTGGGCTCGGCCGGACTGGGGGCTGAGGCTGAGCTGGGGGGTGGCTGGTTTGAGTTGAGAGGTGGACTGGCGATTGCGGGCCTGGTTGAGAAGACCTTTGGGAATGAGGGAGGTCTTCATTACGTTTTCGTGTTTGTCCGGGGCATCCGGTCGCGCTCTTTGGCGTTGAAGGTGCAACTGGCGTTGCCGAATTTGAGGGTCTGTCCTTCCTCCACCTGAGCGAAAATGATGGGGTTGCCGTCCAGGGTGGTGCCGTTGGAGGAGTTGAGGTCATGCACGAAAAGTTTTTTACCCTTGCGGGTGACAAAGGCGTGTTGGCGGGAGAGGGAGGGGTCGTTGATCACCAGCTCGTTGCGGTCATCCCGTCCGATGTGGAAGTGGTCGAGGTCAAAATCCTTGGAAAAGGTGCCGGCGGTCTCGCTTTCCACGTG
>JAAUTS010000072.1 GCA_012031345.1 Blastochloris sp.
CAACGATTGCCTACTTCGATTTCGCCATCCCCGGAATCCGATCCGTTGCCGATGACAAATGATAGGCCAATCCATTTTCCATGCCGCGCACCCGACGATGGTAATATTCAAAAATTCCCGCATTGCCGGTCTTGGTGCCGCTGTGATGGATGATGACATATTTCCACTTGCGTTGGGTGGAGGGCACTTTATCGATCTGCGTTTTGACTTTGGAAACGAAAAGATAACGCGGGGCAGGAGGCGGAGTGGGCGTGGGGACGGGAGGCGTGGGCGTTTTGAGAGGTGGATTTGAGGGGGCTTCGGGTCCGGCACGGCGGAGGCGAAGTTTCTGACCGATTTGCAAGTCGTCTTTCTTGAGCTGATTCAATTCCTTGAGTTGGGCCACACTCAAGCCATAAAGGAGAGCGATGCGTGTGAGGGTTTCCCCTTTTACCACTTGATGAAATTCCGGGGTTGTGGTTAGGGGTGGGGCAGGTGCCGAGGGCGGGTTTTCACTCCCGCCTTCCGTTTTGTCTGGGACCTTGTTCTCCGGTGGACTCTCTACGGTGTTCTCCTTCTCGACGGTTGGGAGCGGAGTGGTTGGGCTGGGGATGACGATTTTTTGACCAATACGCAGGCGAGCGGGTTCGACGTCGGGGTTGGCTTTTTGCAGGGCAGCGAGCGTCACGCCGTATTTTCTACTGAGGCTGTAGAAGGTATCGCCCTTGGCCAGGGTATGGGTTTCCTGGGCCGAGAGGGTCGAGATCCAACCCAGCAGGAGAAGCAGAACCAGACCTCGGGGGCGGGGGGAGCGTCGAAGTCGGGCCAAGGTAAACACTCTAGGAAGGTATCGGTTTGAGTTGCTTTTGTGCAGGAAAAAAAGCGTCCAGCCCCGCTGTGTTATTTTACTTTTTCCCAGGTCGCGCTAGCGTAATCCTATGTTGAAACAGGCAGGTCGCATCAAGAACACAAGTCCCATGCAGGACAAGCAGAGCGAGCGGGATCATCGAAAACTTCGGATCGACAAGGTGGGAGTGAAGGGTTTGCGCCACCCCGTGGAAGTGTCGGACAAGGCGCGGAGTCGCCAAAACACCGTGGCCACCCTGTCCCTTTCCGTGGATCTGCCCCATCATTTCAAGGGGACGCACATGAGCCGTTTTGTGGAGGTGCTCAATTCCCACGGCACGTTGATCCAGGTCGAAGCTATCCCGAAGATTCTGCGCGCTTTGCAGGATAAGTTGGAGGCCAAGTCCGCTCACCTTGAAATGGAGTTCCCCTATTTCCTGGCCAAGAAAGCACCCGTCTCCCAAGCCTCCGGCTTGGTCGATTACGTCGTGCGCTTTGACGCGGAAGCGCGGGGTAAAAAAACGGAGTTTCGCGTCACCGTGGTTGTGCCCGTGACCACCCTCTGCCCCTGCAGCAAAGCTATCAGCGCCCGCGGTGCCCATAATCAACGGGGTTATGTTACGTTGACGGTGGAGTTCAAAAAAACCATCTGGATCGAAGATTTGATCGCCTTGGTGGAAGCCTCCGCCAGTTGTGAACTTTATTCCTTACTGAAACGGACGGACGAAAAATTCGTGACAGAAAAAGCTTATGACAATCCGGTTTTTGTCGAAGACCTGGTGCGCAACGTGGCCCTGCGCTGTAACGCTCACCCGGACATCAGTTGGTATCGGGTGGAGGCGGAGAATATGGAAAGCATCCATAACCACAGCGCCTACGCCATGATTGAAAAAGGGTAGAAGCAGGGCTGGGCCGCGCTGCGGGCGCGGACTTTAATTTTTTTAAGAGGGGAGACCTCCCCTCCCCTCTACCAACCCAGGACGTAGGCGAAAATGAGGGGGGCGACGATGGTGGCGTCGGACTCCACCACAAATTTGGGAGTGTCGATGCCGAGTTTGCCCCAGGTGATTTTTTCGTTGGGCACAGCTCCAGAATAGGAGCCGTAGCTGGTGGTGGAATCACTGACCTGGCAGAAGTAGCCCCAGAACGGGACGTCGTGCCACTCCAGATCCTGATACATCATGGGCACCACACAGATCGGGAAGTCGCCCGCGATTCCGCCGCCCAACTGGAAAAAGCCCACGCCTTTACCGCCGGAATTTTTCCGATACCAGTCGGAAAGAGTGACCATGTATTCGATACCACTCTTCATGGTGGTGGCTTTGACTTCACCCTTGATCACGTAAGAGGCGAAGATGTTTCCCATGGTGGAATCTTCCCAACCGCCGACCACGATGGGGATGTTTTTTTCCGCCGCTGCGATCATCCAGGAATCTTTCGGGTCAATTTCGTAATACTGTTCCAGCACACCGCTCTTGATCATCTGGAACATGAATTCATGGGGGAAATAACGCTCTCCCCGCGCATCTGCACCTTTCCATAATTCCACAATATGCTTTTGCAGGCGACGAAAGGCTTCCTCCTCCGGGATGCAGGTATCGGTGACGCGGTTCAAGCCGCCTTCCAAGAGGTTCCATTCATCCTGCGGGGTGAGATCACGATAGCCGGGAATGCGTTTGTAGTGGCTGTGCGCCACCAGATTCATCAAATCCTCTTCCAAATTCGCGCCCGTGCAGGAAATGATATCAACCTTGCCCTGCCGGATCATTTCAGCAAAGGAAACCCCCAGTTCCGCTGTGCTCATGGCACCGGCCAGGGTCACCATCATTTTACCTCCGGCCTGCAAATGGGCCTCGTAGCCCTTGGCCGCATCCACCAAGGCGGCAGCGTTGAAGTGGCGGTAATGGTGTTGGATGAATTGGGAGATGGGGCCTTTACTCATAGAAGGCCAAGATTAATACCCACAGCCCCGCCAAGCGCAAGGATTCTCCTGTAAATTTTCGGGCGCGATCGGATCAAACCTTGCCACCGGCGCGCTTACGGGCGGCGGAGGTCAGGTGTCGTTTGCGCAAGCGCAGATTGTTCGGTGTGATTTCCAAGTATTCGTCGGATCCGATGTATTCAATCATCCGCTCTAGGCTCATTTTCAGAGGGGGCGCCAGTTGGATGCCTTTACCATCGCCCTGGGAGCGCATGTTGGTCAGCGCTTTGGCTTTGCAAGGGTTGGCCACCATATCGTCCGGGCGGGCGTTTTCTCCGAAGATCATGCCTTCATACACATCCTCCTGCGGACCGACAAAAAGTTTCATGCGTTCTGCCAGAGCATCGAGGGAATACGCGGTGGTGACGCCCTGTTCCATGGCGATGACCACGCCGTTGGCCCGAGCGCGGATTTCTCCCTTGTAGGGACCGTATTCCTTGAAAATGTGGCTCATGATGCCCATCCCCTTGCTCAAGTTGAGCAGGTCGGTGCCGAAGCCGATCAAACCACGGGTCGGGACCACGCCTTCCAACATGACGGTCTTGGTCTGGTGGTGCATGTTGGTGATCTCCGCCTTGCGCTCCGCCAGGTTTTGTAGCACATCCCCCAGGTTGTCATTGGGCACCTCGACATAAACGGTTTCGTAGGGCTCCAGCATGTTGCCGTTCTCATCCTTCTGCATGATCACCTCCGGGCGGGAGACCATCAGCTCAAATCCTTCGCGGCGCATCTGTTCCACGATGACGGCGATTTGCATTTCACCGCGGGCCGAGACGCTGAAGGCACCGGCGGCCTCGGTTTCTTTCACGATCAGCGAGACGTTGGTCCGTGTTTCTTTGATCAAACGATCCCAGATGTGTCGCGCGGTGACGAACTTGCCTTCCTTACCGTTCAAAGGGGAGTCGTTGACCAGGAACTGCATCTGGATGGTGGGCGGATCGATGGCGATGAAGGGCAGCGGTTGGCGTTGGTCGTTGTCGGCCAGGGTTTCTCCGATGAACACTTCCTCGATACCACTGATGCCGACGATGGTGCCCGCAGAGGCTTCGTTGATTTCAATTTGGAGCAGACCTTCGAAGGCGAAAATTTTGGTGACCTTGCCCTTGGTCTTGCTGCCGTCCCCGTGATAACAAACCATGGGATCACCCACTTTGATTTTACCGCCGTAGATTTTTCCAAAGGCGATACGTCCGACGTAGTCGTTATAATCGAGGTTGGAGACCAGCATGGAGAAGTGGGTGTTGGCATCGGCCACGGGTGGCGGGACTTTATCGGCGATCAAGTCATAGATGGCCACCATGCCTGCGTTCTTGATCTCTTCGGTCAACTCGCCCTTCCACTCCAGGGTGGCAAAACCGCTTTTACCCGAGGCATAGACCACGGGGAAATCGAGCTGTTCATCCGTGGCGTTGAGTTCCAGGAAGAGTTCGAAGACGGAATCGAGAACCTTGTGGGGATCGGCGTTTTCACGGTCGATCTTATTGATGACCACGATGGGTTTGAGCTTGGCCTCCAGAGCCTTGCGCAGAACGAACTTGGTCTGGGCTTGAACGCCTTCAAAGGAATCCACCAGCAGCAACACGCCGTCAATCATGCGCATGATCCGCTCCACCTCACCGCCGAAGTCAGCGTGGCCGGGGGTGTCCACGATGTTGAAAAGATAATCCTTATAATGGAAGCTGGCGTTCTTGGATTTGATCGTGATGCCCTTTTCCCGTTCCAGATCCATGGAATCCATCACGCGCTCGACCACCGCCTGATTGGAGCGGAAGGTGCCCGCCTGACGCAGGAGTTGATCGACCAAGGTTGTTTTACCGTGATCGATGTGGGCAATGATCGCGAAGTTTCGGATTTTTTCGATTGTATGAGCCATAAAAAGGTTCCGGTGAGGAGCGCAGGGGTTGAAATGCGTCCGTAAGGGAAGTTCTTGTCTAGCAGGGAAGCTCACCAGGGCAACAAGGAAATAAGCGGTGCTGGGCGGAGTTTAAAGTGGGCTGTTTCAAGTTTAGCGACGGGAACACTTCCGTCCGTTGCCACGGTTCAAGCGAAGGGATCTTTTCTCCCTTTTCAAATTGTATTCACCACCACCACCAGATACGGCATGATGTGGTGATGAAGGCATTTTCTGGGAAATGGATGCAGTGGGGTTTGAGGCGGATCTTGATGGGCAGTGGCGTCTTTCTACTCGGATCGATTCTTAACGCCCAGGATCTTCCGTTGCGAGTCAGCGTGGAGCGGGTGGTGGATGTGCGCAGTGCCGAGGCGGATGAATCCCGCATTTCCCTGACCTTGAAGCTGGAAGGTGAGGTCGTGGCCCAGGCCTTGGAATATGGTCAGGTCGAGCTGGCCGAGCCCGCTGGATGGAAGGCCAAAGTGGTGGCGACGGATGCCGAAGGCTTCGCCCCGCTCAAACATCGCGGCCTGGGCAAGGGGCGCGAAGCCACGCTCCTGCTCGAATTACCTTCTCCCCCGCGAACCCAGACCTCCCTCCCCGTCCTGGCCGGTCATCTGACACTCAAAACCTATCGGCAACAAGTCGTCCTCATTCAGGATCTGCGTAACAAACGTAACCAAACCATGACAGACCCCTTGTTTGAAGCCCACGGCATCAAGGTCCGGGTGGTGGAACCCAGACAGGCCTTCCCCGGACTGAGCGACCCGCTGGAGCTGACCAAATTGGAGGAAAGCTGCGTGGCGGTGGAAATTATTGGCGACATTCGTAAAGTGCGCGAGATCCTTTTGGAAACTCCTGAAGGTGAGGCCATTCCCAGCCGCTCCTCCTCCTTCGGTGCCGGACGCACCTTGATCCTGGCCTTGCGTGCCGAGCAAGCTCTGCCGGAAAAGGTGGTGGCTAAAATTCTCATTCCCGTCGCGCCACAGAGCCTGCGTGTGCCTTTCCGCCTGGAAAATGTCAGCTTGCCTTAACACCAAAGGCGGCATCGCAACGGTTCCTGGCTTGACCGATGCCCGTCTTGCTGTTGGATGCCTTCCCCACTCACCATGAACCCATCCGCCATCACCACCGATTTGCCGGATGCGCCGATCATCCAGGCGCGTGGGGTTCACAAATCCTTCGGTAATTTTCAGGCACTCAAGAGCCTGGACATGGAAGTGCGGCGCGGGGAATGTGTCGGACTGCTCGGGCCCAATGGTGCGGGCAAATCCACCTTCATCGGCTGTCTCTACGGAGTGGTCCGAAGGGACGGCGGTGAGTTGAACGTTTTCTCACACGATCCGGTCCATCACCCACGCGCCATCAAGTCGCGCCTGGGCGTGGTGCCGCAGGAGAATGCCTTGGACGACGGCCTGACCGTGCTGGAAAACATGCAGATCTACGCGCGCTTTGGGGGACTTTCCACGAGCCAGGCTTTGCCCCGGATCAAGGAGTTGTTGGCCTACATGTCCCTCGATCACAAAAGTGAGGCCATCATCAAAACCCTCTCCGGCGGCATGAAACGTCGTCTCGCTTTTGTCCGCGCCCTGTTGGCCGAGCCTCAGCTTTTGCTTCTGGATGAACCCACCACCGGCCTCGATCCCACCGTGCGCCATCTGCTTTGGGAAAAAGTGCTCTCGTTCAAAAAAACAGGCAAAACCGTCCTCGTCACCACGCACTACATGCACGAGGCGGAAATTCTTTGTGATCGCATCGTCATTCTAAACAAGGGGGAAGTCGCGGGAGCGGGCACTCCCAAGGAAATGATCGAACGTCTGGCACCGGGTTACGTCGGGATTTTTTCGCAGGACAGCGAGCCTCTGCTGCGCCCACTGTTGGATCCGGCGCGACCGGGTTGGGAACTCTTTCACCAAGGCCAACACTGCTGCATCCGCGCCCCGCAACTGGAAGATCTGGTGGCACTGCAACATTCCAGCGGCCTGACTCCCCTGCAATTGCGCCCCTCCAACCTCGAAGATGTCTATCTTAAACTCACGGGCCGGGAGCTTGACACCAATGAATGAACCCCTGGCCACGCTGAAACTTTCCTGGCACGTCGTCGTGCGGAACTGGGTCGTTTATCGCAAGGATTTTCTGGCTAACATTTCCCCCACCTTGGCCGATCCCGCGCTCATGATGGCTTCCCTCGGTATGGGGCTGTCCCCCTTCATCGGCCAGATCAATGGCCTCAGTTACGCGCAATACCTGGCCCCCGGCATGATCGCCACCACCGCTCTTTTCACCGCGTTTTTTGAAAGTAGCTACGGCTTCTACATCCGCTTGACCTTTGAGTCCATTTTCAAAGCCATGCTTACCACCCCTATTGGACCCCGCGAGATCATGCTCGGGGAGTTTCTCTGGGTTTTCATCCGCGCCGCCATCATGGCTACCGGCGTGGGCTTGGTGCTTGCCTGCATGGGCATTCTGCCCAATCCCTGGGCACTGCCACTCTTCCCCCTCATCGGCGGACTGCTCTCCCTGCCCTGCGCCGCCATCGGCCTCCTCGCTGCCGCCAAAGTCCGCAACATCAACCAATTTCAAACCGTTTACTCCTTCCTCATCGCCCCCATCTATTTTCTCTCCGGTGTCTTTTTCCCGCTCCAGGAAAACTCCCTGCTCTGGGTGCTGGTGCAGTTCTCCCCTTTCTATCACGGTGTCCGTCTCCTCCAACTCAGCGCTTGGGGACAGTTTCCCGTCCTGGAAATTCTCATCCATCTCGGTGCCCTGCTCCTCTTCACCCTGCTTCTCGGTTTTCTTTCTTTCCGCTTGATCCAACGCAAATTGGTCAATTGAATCCGGCACGGCGCCGCCCTCGGCTCCGTGCTCTTTTTGGAAAACCTCTTTGCAAATGAACGGCATTTGATAGCATGACTGCTTATGCAAATTCAACGTCCCGTCCTCCTGGGTCTGCTGCTCTTGTTCAGCTTGGCCCTCCTTCTCCCGCTCTCCGCCCAAAACGAGGCCGCTCCAGCTCCCGCCGCCCCCGCCGCTGAAGGAACGGGCGGCGCCTCCAGCTCCAGCCCACTTCCCACCTGGTTGGTCAAACTCAAATACGGCGGCTGGGTCTCCGGGGTTCAGCTTGCCTTGTCCGTGGTCGCGGGCGGTTACTTCGTCGGATGTCTGCTGGCTCAACGGCGCAAGAACATCAACCCCGCAGGGTTTACCGATCAGGCCAAAAGCCTCTGGGCCGCCGGACGTTTCCAGGAATTGGAAACCCTGGCCCAAAACAACTCCAGCACCATCGCCCGGATTGTCCTCTTTCTGGTCCGTCACCGCAGCACTCCCAGCACGGAACTCAGCAGTGTGGCGGGCGACATCGCCTCCCGTGAAATCAGCACCATGGCCCAGCGCGCTTACCCCCTGGCCGTTATCGGCAACCTCGAACCCATGCTCGGTTTGCTCGGCACTATCTTCGGTATGATCGATGTCTTCGACGTGGTGGCCGTGGCGGGTGAACTGGGCGACCCCGGCATGATGGCTGACGGCATCTCCAAGGCCCTGGTCACCACCGCCGTGGGGCTTGTTCTGGCCATCCCCATGCTGAGTGCTTATCACTATTTTAAAATCAGGCCAATAGCTATGCCACCTCATTGGAGAGCGAAATTACGGATCTGATGACCGCCTGGTTCCTGCCTAAAGAGGAAAACCAGACGCCGGAAAGCTTTTCCAACACGGAAGCCTCATGAAAATCCGCCGCCCGGACGACGACAACCTCGAGCTACAGATGGCGTCCATGATGGACTGCATCTTCATTCTCCTCATTTTCTTCGTGGTCACCACCACCATGAAGAAAGTGCAAAAGATTCTCCCCATCGAACTCCCGGAGACCGCCGCCGCTCTCAGCCGCCCCGAGCCGGCCAAGGAAATTGTCCTCAGTGTCGATGCCACGGGTCAGAAGTATTTCAACAGCGAACCCGTCACCACCTCGGCCTTGCTTGATAAATTGAAAGAAGTCGCCCTGAGCAATCCCCAGCAGGCTCTCCGTCTGGACGCCGACCGGGATGCGCGCTACAGTGATATTGTGGAGTTGGTGGAGGCCGCTCAATTCCAGGGCCTGCGAAACCTGGAACTTAAGACACGCACCCCGACCGCTCTGCCCAAACCCAAGTGACCGCCGAACCTCCAGCCTCTGAGACCCCAGCCGCCACTCCGCCCGTCCGGGCGCGAGCCAAGAAGTTGTCTCCCGCGTGGTGGTTGGTCTCGCTCCTGCTCCATGCCGCTGTGCTGGGCATCCTTTTTGTCGTATTCCCCTACCAGGAATTCGTCATGCCCAAGGCCAGGGAAAAACAAAATCAACCCATCGTCAACCAGAAGGTCCTCGAAGCCACCACTCAAAAAATTGAGGAAAAACAAGCTGAGGAAATGGCCCGTAAACTTCGTGAACTCGAAAGTCTCACCGCCGAGATTGTTTCGGTCGAGACTCGCCAACGCAGTGCCCACGCCTCGTTCAAGGAAACCTTCACCCAACTCAGTCCGGAGCTGGCCCGCGATCTGGCCGGTCTGGCCCGCGAACAACTTCAAACCTATGCGGAGGTTTTTAAAGCCGACCAGGATGCCTGGGCCGCAGCCCTACAGGGTCTCCAGGAAACCGCTCCCACGCTGGCCAATCCCGCCGAACCCACTCTTAAAGAAACGCTGGCCCGTCTGGAAGATTTGTTCAAAAAACTGCCCGGCACCCAGGATAAACTGAACTTTCGCCAGGCCGCCCTGTTGGAAACCCAACAACAAATCGCCGGACGCCTCGGCTTTCTCAAATCCCAGGAACCCGAATTGGTGGCACAACAAGCCCGTCTGGTGGCAGCCTGGGAAAACACCATGGGACTCGGTGCGGAATACACCTCCAAAATGGGTCCCTTGATCAAGCTCCTTTCTGCCACCCAGGGCGCCTGCGACGGCCTCAATCAAGCTCGCCGCACCTTGGTTGATCGCGAAAAAAAACTGCGCGAGATCGAAGCGGCCATCGAAAAACGCAACCCGGAATTGGTCAAACTTCAGAGCACTCTGAGTGCCTTGACCGAGGAACAAAAAGCCTCGGACCCTGCCGACAAAAAGAAAGCCAAGGATTTCGAAAACCGTCTGAAAAAGGCAAATGAAGCACTCAACCGTGTGCAAGTCGCCCAGAACAAAGACACGCAAACCAAGGAAGCCCGCGTCAAAGCCTTGGAAGAAGGCAGCAGAAATTTGAAAGCGCGCACGGAAGACATGGTCCAACGCCTGGCCGGAGTGGCCCCGGCCCAGGAGGCCATAGTCACGGCCCGCGCTCCCTATCACGCAGAGATGCAAAAAGCATTGGAACTCCAAAATTCTCTCGATGCCAAAATGACGGCCACTCTCGCTGTCGCCACGACCGAACCCATCCCCGGCACCGAACCCGTTTCCCCGCCCGAACCTTCCAGTCAACCCCTCGCCACGGAGAGCCCATGAATACTATACGTTTAGTCCTGCTGGCCCTGCTCGGACTCGGCAACTGCCCACTCAGCGCCCAGAATGAAGCTCCCCTTAAGGTTTCCGAAATCCAAAGCGTCCAGGCCATTTACGCCCAGGCGCAAAAACAGGAGGCGGAAGCTCTGGCCTCCTTCCGGGAAATCCGCGCCATGCAATCCTCCCGTGCCCTCCAAATTACCTTGGAAGACGCCCGCCAACGTCTCCAAATCCCCGCCCCGGAACGCTCCCCCATTAACCTCTCTGTGCTTCAACTCGTCACTCCCGATCCCGCCCGCGTGGTGGAACAACGCCAAGTCCTCCGCGCCCTCAATGCCCGCATTGATGAAATCCTCACCTTCGTCCGTCAGCTCAAGGAACAATTAAAGGAGGAAGAGGTCGCCGCAGAAGCCATCACCCTGGAAGCGCTCCGCGCTGAAATCGAGCAACGCGAAATGTCCGACAAACTCGCGGCGGAAGATGAAGGCGAGCCCTCCAAGGACATGACCGAAACCGCCATGACCGCAGAGAACGCTCCGGCGGAAAACGCTGTGGTGGATGCCACCGTGGCCAACAAGGCCGCCAACGAAGCGGAAGCTATGGCCAAAGAAGCTACTGAGAAAGAGGAGGAAGTCGCCCCGGAAGCGACCAAGGTGGCCGAGCAAGCCCGCGAAGCGGCCAACGAAGCGCTCAAAGCCGCTCAGGATGCCAAAGCCGCCGCCGCTGCAAAAAATCAAGAGGCGGAAAAAAAGGCTGCCGCTACTTCCGCCACCAAAGCCGCTGATGCCGTGGCAGCCGCCGTCAAAGTGGCCCAACTCACGGGCAAGATGTCTTTTGTCGCCGCTGAAAAAGCCCACTCGGAAAAAGCCGCCAACACCAAAAAGGCGGAGGGAGGAGATGAAAAGGTCGCCGCCAAGGATCTTGGAGGCTTTCACCCCGGCGCGACGAAGTTTCTCCCCGGCAAATCCCGGGCCACGCGACGCATCAGCGCGTTGGGCACGGGTGTCGAATGGATCTACATAGACTCTTGGTATATCCTCGGTCCTTTTCCCAACCCCAACCGTCGCAACGTGGACACCGCTTACCCGCCGGAATCCGTCATCGACCTGGATGCTGCCTACTCCGGAGATCAGGGTGCCAATATCCGCTGGCAATTTGTTCAATCACCCAGCCCTTACGTCATTCCAAACGACCCCAAGGAATATGTCATTTACTACGCCTACAGTGAGCTTTGGTGCGACCAGGACATGGATCTCTGGGTCATGGTGGGCAGTGACGACAGCTCCCGCATTTGGGTGAATGACCAACAAATCTGGAAAAGCTCCTACACCCTCAAGCCCTGGCGCCTCAGCGAGGGTCTGCGCAAAGTCAGCTTCCGCCGTGGGATCAACCGCATTCTCTACCGTTTTGAAAACGGCTGGGGACTCACCGGCTTCTCCTTCTCCGTCAACCTTTCCCCCGTGCAAACCGCCGAGGCACCCTCCACTTCCGGCTCTACTGCACGTTGATTTTTTTCCATTCCCCTTTTCAAGCCCGCCGCTTTTGGCTAGGCTGAAAAATCATGGCTGGAAAATCCCTGGCAGAAATCGAAGCAATCTATCACCAACCTCTCTTCACCCTGATCGATCAGGCCCGTCAAAGTTATCTGGCGCATTGGGACGGCAACGAGGTGCAGCTCTGCACCCTGCTCAGCATCAAGACCGGAGGCTGTAGTGAAGACTGCGGCTACTGCGCCCAAAGCTCTCACTACAAGACCGGGTTGGAAAAGGAAGAGCTGCTCGGGTTGGAACAGGTCATGAACATCGCCCGTCAGGCCAAAGAAAGCGGCTCCACCCGTTTTTGCATGGGCGCGGCATGGAAAGGCGTGCGGGAAGGCACCCCCAAGTTTGAACAGGTCAAAGAAATCATCCGTGAAGTCAGCACCCTGGGCATGGAAGTCTGTGTTACTCTGGGTCAACTGACCGATCAAGCCGCTCAGGAACTCAAGGAAGCCGGTGTCACCGCCTACAACCACAACCTCGATACCAGCCCGGAGTTTTATCCCTCCATCGTCAGCACCCACACCTATGCGGACCGACTCAGCACCATCGGCTCCGTGCAAAAGTCAGGCATGGACCTCTGCTGCGGCGGTATTCTGGGCATGGGGGAAACCGTAACGGATCGTCTCCGTATGTTGGAAGTTCTCAGTGCCTTCGACCCCGCACCGGAGAGCGTGCCCATCAACTCCCTTATGTCCATGCCGGGCACTCCCTTGGAAGAACAGCAGCCCGTGGACATCTTCGACCTGCTCCGCATGATCGCCACCACCCGCATCCTCCTGCCCAAAACCAAAGTCCGCCTCTCCGCCGGCCGCGCCCACCTCAGCCGGGAAGCCCAGGCCCTCTGCTTCTACGCGGGAGCCAACTCCATCTTCTACGGCGGAAAACTGCTCACCGCCAAAAATCCCAAAGAAAACGAAGATCTGGAACTCCTCAAACTCCTGGGCCTCAACGTCCAGGAACCCCGCCAAACCTGCATGGCCCGGGCCGAAATCCACTAGGTCCACAGAAGAGGACTTCACCTCTCCGCTTGGACCAGGCGGTAATTTTTCATGACGGATTTCTGGCGTTGCCGTTGATAGCCGAAAGGAACCTGCACGTCGTAAAATAAATCAAATCGGGCCGGGGCAGGATCTCCATTGGGCAGGAAGGACGCTTCATAGGCAAAGGTCATTTCCCGCATGGTGGCAAAAAACCAGGCCACCGCCGTCGGCTCACTCAACTGCGCCTCAGATCGCAGAATGGCATAGCTGCTCCGGTCTATCCACAGCCTGCCTTTCAAGGCGTTGATCACTTTTTCCTCCCGCGAAGCCACCGGCACTCCTTTTTTGGGTTGGAAGGCGATAATTTGAGCGGAACGACCCAACACCATTTCACGGCCCTCCATGCGATACTCGAAACGCTCCACCAACTTCTCCAGCTCCACTTTGGTCATGATTTTCTGCGCTTCCGCCATCTCGCTTTGCTCCTTCTTGCGTTCGGCCTCGGATTTGCGCTCGGTGTCCTGCTCGATTTCAATGGAGTAACTGATGTCCACGCTGGGCCGGACCGTGGCCTTCAGTTCGCGGGTGGACAACACACTGTCCTTACGATCCAACTTCTCCATCAGCATTTCCAAATCATACTCATACGCCGTGCGCTTCTCCCGCAACTCCCGATCCACCTTGACCGCCCGGTCGATCATCTCCCTCAAGGCTTGATCCTCAGCGGACAAACAAGCGGGCAGGCCCAAGCACAACAACAGCACCCAGAAAGTTCTTAACATCCCAGCAGCTTCGTCGAAAAGCTGACACAAGCAAGGGCTTGTTCAAATCATCGCCCGTTCCAGACCTCAGGATTTGCGCTTGGGCATTCCCCAGGCACCCTTGCCCTCTTGCTTCGCCTTGGCCTCCGTTGCTTCCAACTCCTTCTCCACTGTGGCGGCACTGCGTCCATCTGGCATCGGCACTTTCTGCCCGTAGATCCGCGCCATGCCTTCCCCCACCAAAAGGGAGGCCAGGTCCTCGCCCTCTGCCGTCCGGATCAGGGCGAAGTATCGGGGCAGTGCGCTGCGCCCCCGTGCATCCTCCCAGAGTGTGATGATGGTGAACGGCTTGCTCAGTTTTTGTTTGGTGAACTCCGCGGCCTGATCCGCCAATAGATAGAGATCTTTTTTATAAATTTTCCAATACTTGGCCTGTGCCGTGGTCCGCTCGGTCAGACCCAGATCCTTCTTCTCCGGGGTATCCACAAAATAAAGTCGGAAGATGTATTCCTTGCCTCCCTGTTTCACATGAAAGCTGTCTCCGTCGAATTCCTCTTTTTTCAACAAACGACAAGCTTCCAGTGTTTCCCAGGTCCCGGCGGATAGGGAGCCGCAGGCTGCGCCCAGCATCAGGCAGCCAAGAAAAACCCGACCCCAAGCACGCCGGCTCAGCCCTTCCATAAAAATCCTAACAAACCTGCCACAGGCAGAACCCATAAAATATCAATCTTGAAGCGGGTGATGGCCAAAAAAGAAGCCAGGGCCAGAGCCAGAGCCACCCAATCGGTCTGGGCCAGAACCAGGTTCTGCGGCCAAAGCAGATGTTGCCCCAGCCACACGCCTAAATTTAAAATCACCCCCACCACCGCCGCGGTCACTGCCGTCAACGCGGCGTTCAGAAGTTTGACCCCACGCAGCCGTTCCACGTAAGGTGCCCCGGCAAAGATGAAAAGAAAGCAGGGCGCAAAGGTCGCCCAGGTGGCCAGAAAACCCACCCAAGTGGCCGACCAAAAAGCGGAACCCACAAAAGGTTGATTCCAACCCGCTAAAAATCCGTAAAATTGCAGCACCATGATCAAGGGGCCCGGTGTGGTCTCCGCCAATGCCACCCCGGCCATCACGTCCCGCGGCCCAAGCCAGCCGTAGGTCTCCACCGCCTGCTGCGCCACGTAAGGCAACACGGCGTAAGCTCCACCAAAGGTCACCAAAGCCGCCTTGCTGAAAAACAAACCCGCCTGAAACAAGGAACTCTCCCAACCGAAAATTCCGCCACTGAGCAAAATCGGCAACCACCACAAAGTCAGGCCGATACCCAGCACCAGGGCCAGTCGTTTTCCGCTGGGCTGAATTACTGCCGCCTCGTTTTCCGCTGCGGCTTCTTTCCCGCCGTGTCCCGTCATCACGATCCAGTCCGGTTTGAACACGCCCACCAGGAAGCCCAGCAGACCCGCCCCCAGCACAATCACCGGAAAGGGAACGCTGAGAAAAAAGATTCCCACAAAAGCCAGCAGAGCCAAAACCCACATCCAGGCTTTTTTCAAGGAGCGTCCTCCGATCCGCCACACCGCGGCCATCACGATGGCTAACACCGCCGCTTTCAAGCCATAAAAAATTCCCGCTACTGCTGGCTGTTCACCCAGATACACATACACCGCGCTCAAGGCCCACAGGATAAAAACCGAAGGCAACACAAACAAAAGCCCCGCCACCAGTCCTCCCCAGGTGCGATGCAATATCCAGCCGAGGTAAGTGGCCAACTGCTGCGCTTCCGGTCCGGGCAACAACATGCAGAAATTCAAGGCATGAAGGAAACGGCCCTCACTGATCCACTTTTTCTTATCCACCAACTCCGCGTGCATGATGGCGATCTGCCCGCCCGGCCCGCCGAAGCTGATGAATCCGAGCTTCAACCAAAAGAGAAAAGCTTCCTTAAAGCTCGGCTTGACCAAGCTCGACCCGGAATCAGACAAGGAAGACATCGCTCAGTCCTAACCACGAAGCCCGCCCTTGACCAGCCTTAGATTTGTGACGATCCCATTACCAATGAATAAAACAGACGACTTTGATCGTGGATTTCGTTGGTTATTGCCGGGTTGCGTCACCTGTCAGGGCGAACGCACTTAAATTTCAGAAAGAAGAAGGAGCTTAAACCACGAACTCCGACACGTCGCGAGCAGGTGGACACTAAGTTACACGAATTAAAAAAGCT
>JAAUTS010000231.1 GCA_012031345.1 Blastochloris sp.
ATCATGAAACCATGAGCGGAGACACTTTCAGGAAGACGAGTAATTTATTGATCATAACAAAAAAGGAGTGTGAAAAGGTTCAGGTGACTTTTTCCCGGAACTCATCCGAAGGAACAGGGAAACGACTGGCCCGGCGGGCCATCACCACGAAACTGGTTACGACACCCATAAGCACCAATCCAATCAGGACAAGCAGGAAGAGGATGGAAAAACCCATGGCATCGGTGATCTTGCCATTTTCTTTGCCCCAACAAACCGCACAGGCCTGCACTGAGGAGGTCGGCATGGCCGCGAAAACAAGAAGCGCGCAAGCCAGGACTCGGGGAGCGGAATTAAACAAGGATCTCATGAGTCCAAGGGATGTTTCTTGAGTTTTTTCAGGAACCAGACGCCGTAACCCAAGAGGGCGACGCTGAGGAAAGAAAAGAAAATGGCATAAGCCTGATAACCCGAGCCGGGGAAATCCCGCTCAAAGCCCAGGAACAACCAGATCAAGCCGGCGCAACTCAGCAAGGCGAGGGTGATGAAGATGATGTGAAAGGTTTTGAGCGACATAGTGCAATTTCCTACCAGGTGCCCAGAGCATGACCCAGTTCCTGCCACCAGGCGAAGATAGACAAAGCCATCAGGCCGATGAAGAAGACAACCGAGAAGGCCAGGGTGATGTAAACGAATTTTTTTCTCCGCATTGAGGTGCATAAAGATGGCGGCGACCATGCCCGCCTTCAGGGCCGCAATACTCAGACCCACAATCATGTGGCCCACTGCACTGAAAGGAATATACGCCACAACCACGGTAACGATGGTCAGGAAAAGGAGTGCCCCACCCACCATCCAATAAAGCTTGATGTGTTTCTTCAGGTGTTCGATGTCTTCAGCCATAAATCATGCCGGGTTGTATGTATTTTCGCTCAAAGCAAGTAAAGCAGGGGGAAAAGGAAAATCCAGACCAGATCCACAAAATGCCAGAAAAGCCCCACCACTTCGAGGCGGTTGGCAAAATGTTCTCGATTGGTAAAAAACATGCTGCTGCCGGGCAGCCAAAAGTAAGCAATGACCAAAGCCCCGCCGATGACGTGAAGGGCGTGAAGGCCGGTCAGGGTGAAGTAGATGGCATAGAAAGTATTGTAACGCGGAGTGAAATTGGTTTTGAGCAGAACTTTTTCCTTCAAGACCTCCACGGGCTCCGGGTGAGCGTGATCCCCTTCGGCTTTTTTCTCCGCGTGATCGTGCTGAGCTTCCCCTTCCTTGGCGGCATCATGTTTCTTGGCTCCGTGTTTGGGGGCGTCCGGCACGATGAAGTAAGAGCTTTCCGTTTCCTTATCCTTGAGGAGATGGCCGGTGATTTCACTGCCGTCCTTCATGACCAGGGCGTCGTGGTTGAATTTACCGTAATACTCGTAAGCCTTCACGCCGCTGAAAATCAGGGCACAGAGCACGGTCAGACCAATCCAGATACGGAATCCGCGAAAGTCGTTCATCTTCACACAGACCCAACCCATGACCATGCTGATGCTGGAGAAGATCAGGACAAAGGTGTTGATCAAACCGGGGGCGATGTTGAGAACCATGTGAGGCCAGTTGTCCGAGCCCAGTCGTAAAAAGACGTAGGAACTAAACAAGCCGCCGAAGAGCATGATTTCCGAGGCGAGGAAGAGCCAGATGCCGACCTTGGCATTGTAGAGGCCGGTGTCAGGCCGTGCTTGACTGTGTAGGGAATTTCCATGATGATCGTCTCTTTCTAAAATCAGTCTTTTTTCTCGGCTCTTCACACTGGAGCGTGAAGTCCTTGTCCTCACCGGGGACGCTGTATTCGTAAGGATTACGATAGACCACGGGTTCCTTTTCAAAGTTGCCATGAGGCGGAGGAGTCGGCGTGGCCCACTCCAGGGTGGTGGCACCCCAAGGGTTGTCATTTTCGATCTTCTTACCGTATTTCGAGCTGAGGAAGAAGCTGAGAATGAAGGGAATCTGGGCGATCCCCAGGATGATGGCGGCCCAGGTCATGACGTAGTTCATTTGGATCGCCTGGATGCCCTCGATTTGTTTGTCCGAGGCCAGAAAAAGGTTCACCAGCGGGGTCAAAGGCTGAAGGATGGGAATGACGTGCGTGCTGAGTTCATAGGCCGTGCCGCCGTCATACCAACGGCGATGCATCCCGGCCATGCCTTGGAAGAACATGGGCAGGAAGATCAAGTTCATGCAGACAAAGGAGGGCCAGAAATGGACCTTGCCCCAAAAATCACTCATGTAACGACCAGTGACCTTGGGATACCAATGATAAATCCCCGCGAACATGGCGAAGATGGTGCCCGGTGCCACGATGTAGTGGAAATGCCCGATGACGTAGTAGGTGTCGTGGAGAATGACATCCGTGGCATTGAAGGCCAGCGGAATGCCGGTCAATCCCCCGATTCCGAACAGCGGAAGAAAGGCGGTGGCGAAAAGCATGGGAGTGGTGAAACGGATGGAACCTCCATAAAGCGAGATAATCAAACAGGTCAGGATGACGACGGAGGGGATGGAGATGATGATGGTGGTGGTTTGGAAAAAAGCACTGACCTTGGTGTCCATGCCCGTCAAATACATGTGGTGCGCCCAGACGATAAAGGACAGGAATCCCAGCACCAGCGAGGCACCGACCATGGAGCGATAACCCCAGATGGGTTTGCGGGCATTGCAGGCGATGACTTCAGCGATGATGCCCAAGCCGGGCAGAATCAAGACATAGACCTCGGGATGGGCCAGGAACCAAAACAAATGCTGCCAGAGAAGGGGACTGCCGCCACCGCTGACATTCATCACTTGGTTGCCTACGACCAACCCGGAAGGAAGAAAGAAACTGCTGCCCGCCAAACGATCCATCAACTGCATCAGACCCGCCACTTCGAGCGGAGGGAAAGCCAGAAGAAGAAGGAAAGCTGTGACAAACTGAGCCCAAACAAAGAAGGGAAGACGCATCCAGGTCATACCTTTGGCCCGGAGTTGAACGATGGTGGTGATGAAGTTGACCGAGCCGAGCAGGGAGGAAGTGATCAACAGGATCATGCCTAACAACCACATGGTTTGGCCGTTCCAGACCGGGTGAAAACCGGGGCCTTGGTCGGCGAGGTTGGCCAATGGTGAGTAGGAAGTCCACCCGGACTTGGCCGCACCGCCCGGCACAAAGAAGCTGATGAACATGAGCAGCCCCCCCATCCAGTA
>JAAUTS010000073.1 GCA_012031345.1 Blastochloris sp.
GAACCCCGCCGTCATCCGATCCCACGGCCAACCATTTTCCATCCGGCGAAAGATCTAAACAGCGGGAACGACCATGGTTCCGTTTTAAAATGGAACTCTCCCAAGTCCCCGTATTCCAGACGTCCAGATATCCTCCACGATCCGGCCAGTAACCGCCTGTGCTGATAAAGGTCGCCCCATCAGGCAAAAACACCCCATCTTGAATATGCCCTCTCAACGGTTTTCTTTTTTTTGGGAAATCCTGACCTGTCACAAGGGAGATGACCTGGATATCCCCATTACAATTCACAACCAACGATTTCCCATCCCTTGATCTTAAAACGAAAAAAAGATGGTGGTTATGGTTGGCATCCCAAGGTTTCCCAACCTTGCCCGTTTTCAAGTCCAACTCCCAAGCCTCCGCCTTCTTTCCCTCCACCCCGCCTACAGCATAAAGCTTTTGGGAGTCGGAAGAAAAAATCAGATCGAAAGCTCCTCCCTCCCATTCATCTATTGTTCCCTTAACTTTAAAGTGACGGGTATCCAGAACGACGACCTTTCCCTTTGTCTTTCCTCCGGCCACTGCCAGAAAGCGCCCATCTGGCGAGTAGGCCAACCCTGTTAGCTCTTCTATTCCGACCACGGGCTCGACCAGTAATTTTCCTGTGTTTTTGGAAATGATCTGAACCCGCGAGCAATCTTCCGTCAGAGCGGCAATGACGGTTTCATCCGGTGAAATGGAAAAATGATGATTGATGCCTCCTCTGCGCGGAAGTTGCCTGGACCATTTTTCTTTAGTTTGCATCCGGTTGCCAAGCCAAGCCTTGACTTGAGCTAACTTAGGATCGTTCTCCCAAAGCTTCCTGCCTGGATGTTTCTCCATCAGGACTTCAAGTTCCTCCGCTGTCTCACGATCCCCCGCCATGAAGGCAAACTCGGCAAAGTTCTTTAAATTCCAAAACGAATCAGGTCGCTGCTTGATCAAGTCCCGAAATCCTTGCCTCATTTTAGGCCATTGAATTTTTGTTTCCTCAAAAAGATTTCCATAAAATTCCCTCTGCGCCCAAGCTACTCGGGCGTAGATCGCCATTCCTTCTTCCGGTAAAAAATTCGGTGATTGCTCGGCAAAATCCTCCCAATCCCCTTTTTCCCCATGCCACCGCGGGAGCAATGCATAGGCCCTGGAAAAATAATAGTCATAGTAGCCGGGCTCGTATCCGATTGCTTCCTGAAATAGTTTGTCATAATCCTGAGTCGACCAATTCTGTGCCAGGGCGACCGTCATCATAGACGCATACCATTCCGGACAAGGCTTGCCCTTGTTTTTGGAACGCTCCAGGATTTCGCGGGCCTGCTGAATGTGTTCCTTAAATAGCTTCCAACCCTTGGCATCGACAGTATTGGCATACCCCGATCCTCGGGCACCCCAGGCCAGATGAATGTATAAACGGGCCCGAGCCACAGGCACAGTCAGTGAATTGGGATGAATCCTACCCCATTCAGCCAGCTTGGCCTCTAACTCCTCGAAGCTTGTCCCCTGAGGAGTTTTTTCAGGGGTTAGCCCCACATAAAACATTCTTAATTTCCACAAACCCTCCGGGAAACGTTCTTTCTGCGTTCTTAAAACATTCCCTAATTCCTCCAACTTGGAGAACTCGTTCAGAACCAGACTTTCACGGCAACTCTGGCCAAATTTCATCCTTTCGGCTGGCCCATCAGCAATCATGAAGGGTGAAAAAACCATCAGGATCAAGGCGACAAGAAGCTGTAAAATCCAGACCCTTGATCTGCCATAAAGTTTCATAAAGTGAAGTTTAGTGTCCACTCGAATACGCGCAAGAAGCTTCCCTGGTCAAAGCTCCGCCCATGCCCGCTCACCGTAGCTTACTGCAAACCCTTCCACAAAGGTCCGGGGGAAGTGAACATGGGTGCCTTGCCCCATTTATATTTCACTGGATCCAGAGTTCTGGGCACCAACTGGAAAACAGGAAACTTGGTGTGCCCCTCCCGCTCCTTGACATAGGTCACTCCTTTTTCCTCTATCTGTAACCAGGCTCCAAAACCGCCTCCGGGAACTTCCCCAACCAGAATATCCAGATCAATCACCTCATCCTTCTTCACCGTGAACCAGGTGCCGAACTTCATCGGTCCACAGGGACCCTTGGTCGCGGGGCCCTCCGTCTCCTTCCAGTCCACTTGATATCGCGCGTTGGGGTGCGGCGCCAACAGGACCGTTTGTGAATTGACCGCCACGGCCAGCAGATCATCCGCCAAACCTATGAAACGAAAAGTCCCCCCTGTCGCCGAAGAAACCTGTCCCTTATAGTGCACCACCCAATGACTGGGTTTGACCGTTTTATCCACGGCAAAAGCCTTCGGTGCCGCCGCCGCATCAATGTAGGGAATAAATATCTGGGTCGCATACAGCGGCTGCGTAACCCGATAAAATTCGTTCAGGATCGACTCATCCCAACCCTGATTCATAAAGTTTGAGATCGTCTTACTGTAATCGGTTCGCTTGGGTTCGCGTTGCTGATTTTGTTTCAAATCATAAAAAATACCGATCAACGCCGCTTCTGTCTGGGTGCGGCTTCCAAAAAATTCTTCCTCCGCTGACTCCTCCGCCCAGACGTCGCGAACCCCCAGAAATTGAACTGCCAGCAGGACCGTCAATAAAAATGTTTTAGTGCCTTCAACACTTCTCAACCTAGCCTCCAAGAAGCGGCAAGCCAATCCTGATTTTACGAAAAGCTCCTCTGACTTCGACTTGGGCATTGCCTCAGGCCATCCTCCCGTTAATTTGGCCCAATGAAACTTGGCATCGCAGCAGACCACGGCGGCTACGAACTCAAAGCCCAACTCATGGGTGAACTTCAAGCCCAGGGTTATGAACTGGTCGATTTCGGACCCGATCACCTGGACCCGTCCGATGACTACCCTGACTTCGGCATACCCGCCGCACAAGCCGCAGGCTCAGGAGAAATCGAACGGGCCATTCTGATTTGCAACAACGGCATCGGCATGGGCATCCTGGCCAACAAAATCCCCGGCGTGCGCGCCGCCGTGGTCTATAACGAGCAAAGTGCCCGGCACACCAGGGAACATCATGACTCCAATGTTCTGGCCCTCGGCGGTCAGGAATTTTCCCCCGATCAATTGAAACGTTTCATCAACATCTGGCTCCACACCGACTTCGCGGGCGGACGTCACGAACGACGCATGGACAAGGTTCGACGCTTGGAGGAATGAACCGATCTGGCCGAAAGTTCCTCAACTACAAGGCTGAACAGGCTTAACGCTTCGACTTCAGAATCACCTCGGGGTTTAATCCCAAAAGATCCTTCACGACAAAAATCCCGTCCTTGCGAATCAACTTGCCGTCAAACCAAACCTCACCGCCCCCGTAGTCCGCACGCTGAATATTCACCATGTCCCAGTGAACTTGGGAACGATTCCCATTGTCGGCTTCCTCGTAAGCCTGACCCGGAGTGAAATGAAAGGAGCCCGCAATCTTTTCATCAAACAATATATCCCGCATGGGATGCAGAATGTGGGGATTGAAACCCAGACTGAATTCACCAATGTAACGCGCCCCGGCGTCGGAATCTAAAATTTCATTCAAACGCTCCGTCTTGCCATTACAGCTCGCCTGCGTGATTTTACCTTTTTCGAAACTCAACCTGATTCCGTCAAAGGATGTTCCCTGATAGACCGTCGGAGCATTGAAGCTGATTTCCCCTTCGACACTGGTTTTTATGGGACAGGAAAAAACCTCCCCGTCCGGGATGTTCCGCTTCCCGCCGCAGATCACGGATCCGATTCCCTTAATGGAAAATCGCAAATCTGTGCCCGGACCCTTGAGATGAACGCGGTCGGTTTGATCCATCAACTTCTTCAACCTCAACATGGCCGGAGCCAGCGAGGCATAATCCAGGGTGCAAACCCGGAAATAAAAATCCTCAAAAGCCTCCGTGCTCATCAGGGCCTGCTGGGCCATGGCCGAGCCCGGCCAACGCAGCACCACCCACTTGGTTTTTTGCACCCGCCAATCAATAACCGGACGCATGATCTGCGAAGCCAGTTTAAGCTGATCCCCCGGCACATCTGAGGATTCGTAGATGTTGTTGGAACCCCGTATCGCAATGTAAGCCTGCATCCCCTTCATGCGCTTCAACTCAATTTCCCTCGAAAAAATCAACTGTTCCTTGGTCGTTCCCCGCAACATCTCCCGCTGCACCCGGGAATCATGCAGATTGATGTAAGGAATCGCCCCCCGTTCCCTCACCGCACGAATCAATGCCGTGCCCATCTCCGCAGGCACATCAAACAACTCAATCAACACCCGCTCCCCCGCTTTCAGCTCCGTCGAATAACAAGTCAATTGACGGGCCAGAACATCGTAACGTGAATCATGCATAAGAATCTACTAAGACGCATTTTCCCCTTCTTTGAAAGCCGGAACTGCATGGACAGCATCCCAAAGCAGTGCTTAATTGTAAGCACGATGAAATCCCTGCTTTGCCTGTCCTCTACCTTCCTCCTCACCTTTACGCTGCTCTCCCCCGTCACCCAACTTCAGGCAGCCGAAGAAAAAAGCCCGCGCTTAAAAAGACCAAGGAAGCCGCAGCCCTTGACACAACCAAGCAGGACGAGAAAAAAGAGGATCCTGTCTCAAAATCCGTCATCCGTGGTGAAGCCACCATGCAGTTGCGGAACGAAAATAAATCCATTCTCTCCGACATGGAACTGGTTCTCTGCCCGGCGACAACCGCCGATCAGATCCGCCTGACACGCAACGAACGCTGGCGCATCCTGGCTTCCCGTAGCAACTTCAACGACGGTTATAAAAATCTCGACCTCCAAGCCATCGGCTCCGTGGCGGTCAAGGCCGCCCTGCAACGAACCAAAACCGATGCCACGGGCAACTACCGTTTCCAGGATGTGCCTCCCGGTTCCTACATCATCTATGGCCAATACCGCAGCCACTACGCCGTGGCTTATTGGGTCTTGCCGGTCAAAATCAGCACCTTGAATGAGGATATTGTCCTCCCGCTCAACGAGAGCAACACCAAGGAAGCCTTCAACCGTTTTAATTAAAAAGCTGCCCCATCAACTGGAGAGAAACCAACTCCCCCCACGCCCGACTCAGCCCTCCATGCCTTCGTTGGGCGCATTCCACATTTCGGCATACAAACCCTTCCTGGCCAACAGCTCTGGTCCCGTGCCTGATTCCACAATCCGGCCATACTCGAGAACATGGATCTCATCCGCATGATGCACTGTGCTGAGACGATGCGTAATAATCAACGTCGTCGGTCTCGACATGAGATTTTTCAATGCCCCCATCAAATCCGCCTCTGTCTTCAGATCCAGCGCGCTGGTCGGTTCATCCAACAACAAAATGGGACTGTTGCGTAAAAATGCCCGGCAATCCCGATCCTCTGCCGTTGACCGCCACTGAGCCTGACCCCACGCTCGCCCACCTGGGTATTGAAGCCCTGGGGAAGCTCCTGGATGAATGCCGCCGCTTGTGCGGCTTCAGCCGCCGCCATGATTTCCGCCTCACTGGCCAGCGGTTTGCCATAGGCGATGTTCTCCCGCACCGTGCCTGGGATGAGTGCCGTGTCCTGTAGCACCATCGAGATGTGCTGACGCAAAGATTGTTTTTTCACATGACGGATGTCCTGACCATCAATCAAAACCTGACCGGAACTCGGATCATAAAATCGCGGCACTAACGATAGAAGCGTGGTCTTGCCCGCTCCCGTCCCTCCGACCAGGGCCACCGTCTTCCCCGGCTCAATCTTTAAATCTATCCCGTTCAATATCGGACGCCCGGTCTCGTAGGAAAAGGTCACCGCACGAAATTCTATGGTGCCGCAGTGCTTGGGGTCGGGTCGGAAAACCTTGGCGTGAGGTTCGTCTTCCACATCGTTGACCGTATCGAGAATTTCAAAAACACGACTCGCCCCGGCTGACGCTCCCTCCATGGCCCAGACCGTGTAACTCAACTGCTCCAGCGGCTGATACAACATGGTCAGGTAGGCGATGAACACCGTCAGCCGTCCCAGACTCAGGCGTCCCGCCTCCACTTCCAACACCCCAAAATACATCAACAGACCCGTCCCCAGCGCCGTGACCAGTCCGATCACCAGCGAACTGCTCACATTGGTCAAGGTCAGACGCCGGTTGGCATCGAGCGAATCCCTCGCCTCGCGGTAGAAGGCCCGCACCTCATCCTCCTCCCGTCCGAAGGCATGAACCACCCGGATGCTGCTGAGTCCCTCCGAGACCTTCGACAAAACATCACTTTCCTCCTGCTGCACCTCCATGGATTGACTTCGAATCCGCTCGGCAAACAGGTAAATGGCCAGCAATAAAAACGGCACCACGGCCAGGGAAAGCAGAGTGAGAAAACGATTCTCATTCCACATCACCACAAAAACAGAAACCAGCGTGATGCCGGAACTGATGATGGTGGCAAAGCCACGGTTGAAAAAAGTCTGGATAGCCTGAGTGTCGTAGGCCACGCGGAAAGAACTGTCTCCTGAGCGGCGCGAGTCGTGGAAACGCAGAGGCAACCTTTGCAGATAAGCATACAATTCCGTGCGCAGGCGCAGCAGTGCCTTCAATCCAATTTCCACCAACAAATAACTGTTCAGCAAATTAAAGGCGCCGTTCAAAAGATAAATGCCCACAAACAACAACACCGTGTAGAGCAGGGCGCTCTCCCAGGCCGTGCCATCCGGGAACCAGGACGTCCCCACTCCAACCGTCTGCCCCAGAGCTTGAGGCAGGATGTGGTCGATGATGTATTGCAGAGGCCAGGGTTTGAGCAAATTCAAACCAATGCTCAACACCAAAAGAACCAGAGCCACACTGATGGCTGCGGCAAAGGGCTTGTAATAAAAAATGACGCGACGGTAGAGATTCATGACGCAATCTGACTTACTTCCAGCCTGTTCGGGCATCCATCTGCGTCATCTGTGAAATGTGCGCCGCGGCCTCCACCAAATCCGCCAACCGCAATCGCAACAACAAACCGCGCGTGATCCAGTAACCCAGGCCGCAAAGTATGGTCGAAATGGTGAGCCACCAAGGCAAACTAAAACCCAGACCCAGCGTCACCATGGCTGCACTGCCCAGCACCGCCACCAATATGCTGGAAGCATTCGGCCTCAGTTGATTGGAAACCCGGGTCATTCGTTTCTCCTCCGGGTAATGTTCCGAAAGCGTTCTCAACCGCACATGCCACCAACGACTGCCGAAAACTTCTATATCCCAATCCGACCACCCGTTGTCTGTCTCAAAGCGCCAGCCCTCCTTACCCAAAAGCATCAGAATGTTCTGCAACAACTCCTCCCGACCCCGTCCTTTCTCCCCCAAAAAGACAAACGCCCACAACCCAACAACGTGGTCTCTTCGTGCTCCTCCACTTCTTTGCTGGCAATGACCGCCTCCGGCGTCCGCTTGCCACTGATCCAGGTAAAATAACGCGCCCAGGCTCTTGAGACAGGCTGGGCCAGGGCCAGGTATAACAATAACAAACGCGCACTGAAGGTGTCATACTTCGGCTCAATCCTCGCCCGCACCATATACGACCACGCGGCAAACAGCGTGATGCCAAACATCACCAATGGCACCACTCTCAAAAAATCCAACTGGGTCGAAATCAACAAAATAAACAGGGCCAATCCATTCCACTGCAGGCTGCCCACAATCGCCGTCCACATGGGCTCAGGCCGACGATAGATGGACTGAAAAAATCCCATGCCGAAACCCGCGATAAATCACTGACTCATTGATAATGCTGTCCACCAGCGGTGCCCCATAAATCGTGCCCTTCCAGCGGGCCGAACCGGCATCATCAAAATAATTCAGATGTTTGTAACGCAACATGGACTCCGCCTCCCCATAGCCTTTCTGTTGATTAAAGTAGGCCGACACCGTGAAGCGGCGATGATGCCAAACCACCGCCGATGGACTGAATCCGATCTTTTGATTCATCTGCATCAGCCGCCAGCAAACATCCACATCATCTCCCGCCTTACGGTAGATCGGATCAAAACCACCGATCATTTCCAGGGCCCATTTATGGAAGGCCATGTTGCAGCCAGGCACATGTTCCGCCTCCACATCCGAGATCAAAACGTGACTGGGAGAACCGGGAGCCGCCGCCACCGCCGCTTGAATCCAGTCCGTGGCGGGCGGTGATATGTTAGGTCCACCCACCCCAGCGTAAGGTCCGGTCAATAGGGGTTGCACCAGGTAATAGAGCCAGTCCGGGTCCGGCATACAGTCCGAGTCCGTGTAGGCAATGATGCTGCCCGTGCCCGCATTCGCGCCGTTGTTGCGGGCCACACTCAGACCCATGTTCGGCTGCACCATGTTGATGACCTTGGGAAAATCCCTGACAATCTCCTGGGTGTTGTCCTTGGAGCCGTCATCCACCAAAATGATTTCGTAATCAGGATAGTTTAATTTGCTCAAAGCCTCCAGACAACCCCGCAGGGTTTTGGCTCCGTTGTAACTGCAAACCACCACCGAGACGCGCGGCATTTTTCCAGCGGGAAAACATCACAGACCCGTTTGCCCGGTCCCAGCGTCTTCTGTGAAAGAGCCTCAAAAGCAAGCTTCGGTTCCCGGTCTTTCCTCACAATCCCAAAGGCCCAGTCCGTGATCTCATGCCCGCCCGTGAACCATTCGTCCGTGTAGGAAAACAGAATGCTCCCCGCACTCCCCCCCTGAAAAACCTCCTGATAATGCGCTCCCAATAATTTCGCCTGCTTCTCCTCCCCGTTACGCAGGGTGTCCAGGCCAAACTCCCCAAAAACCAGTGGCTTTTCCCCTACAATGTTTTGCAATCGCCCCAAGTAGGCCCGGAACTCCTCCGTATTCTCCAAATAAACATTGTAGGAATAAAAATCCACCAATCGCGGTGTTAGATATTCCGTCGGTGGAAAATTTGCATACGATGTCAGCGCTCCGGGGTCCTCTTCTTGACCAATGCCACCAGGGAATCCAAAAATCTCTCCACCCGTGCCGCGCCATACCAGCGAACCAAATCCGGCTGCATTTCGTTATCCACATAAAAACCAAAAATCGCCGGATGCCCCGCATGAGTCCGGGCCGCCTTGCGCGCATTCTCGCGTATCTTGCGCTGCGTTTCACGATTCCCCAAAAAAGACCACGCAAAGGCCAGGGAATGGTCGTGATGATCCGCAAATGATGTTCCCAAGCCAAATCCACAAACCAACGGGGTGGATTATGATAAAGCCTCAGCAGGTTGAACCCGGCGGAACGGATCTGTTGAAAATCCTTCTGAACTTGTTCCGGCTTGGGCAGATGAACTTCTTCCCCGCCGTCCTGCCAGGGTTGAAAGGGGCCATAGGTTACTCCCTGAATGAAAAATTTGTTCTCCCCTTCAAAAAAAAATTTGGCCGCCACTCGGACGCGCTCAAAACGGACTGGGGTGCTGGAACTCATAACCGGGCTGAGATTAAGGGCTTTTCGCTGACACGCAAACAGAGAAACTTCTTTCAAACCCTTAACCAAAACGCCGTCATCACCTGCGTCCCTGTGATTAAGCCGCAACCTTCCAGTCTTTCCACCTTGCCCCGATCCATCCCGCCTCCCACCTTTTCCACCTTCAAACTCCTCGGCTCCCCCACGGCTCCCCTCCCCACCACGATCCGAAAATCCATCCAACGCAAAGGCCCCCTGCTGAGCGGAAACAATGCCTTGTAAAGTGCTTCCTTGGCCGAAAATAAGAGCGCGCTGGCCTCCTGCGCCCCCGGCTCACCCTGACACCACTCCCGCTCTTCTCTCAAAAAAATTCGATCCCACACCTCGGGACTTGGTCCGCGTAAGCTTTCCAAATCAATCCCCAATGCCTCATAGTCCCGCAGGGAAGCCAGGGCGCAGGCACAGTCATCATTCTTGTGCGTGATCGAACCCAACCAACCCTCCGGCCAACCCACCTGTCGATCCTCCATTGATTTTAAGACACAAGCTTCTAACCCACGCTCTTCCAAAAGCCGACGCGCCAGACGTCGTCCCGCCCGAAATTCGTTACGGCGCGAGCTACAAGCTTCCAACACCGGAATTTCCTCCTCTGGAAAAGGCGACGCCTTCTCATCGCGGATTCGATCGGAGAATGAGCTGATCTCCTGCGGTAAAATCAAATGATAGGCGGGCATGATTCAGACCTTCTTCCGGCCTTTCCCCGATTCTGAGCCCATCCCAGGTTGGGATGCAACCGACTTCTAACACCAACTCGGATGCTGCAAAAATCAAATCCCAACCGGAAAGCTCAGCTCAAGAGCCTATCCCAAGCGTTTCAAAGAACGCAACGCCGCCCCGGCCGTTTCCGGGTCGGAATCCTTGGCCCAGATTTTTAAAAGTTCCACCACAGAGCGATCGTTTAAAAATCCCAATACTTGGGCCGCCAATCGACGTGCTCCGTAAAAGTCATCCGCATGAAGACAAGCCGCCACCTCCGGCACCGCACTGGAATCTGCGATTTTACCCAAGGCCACCAAACACATTTCCTTGATGCGAAAACGCGGAGGGTAATCAGGATTTCTGATCTTTTCCGGCGTTTCCTCCCTCAAGATCCGGCGAATCAAAGGAACGGCCTTCCGGGATCGGTGTTCACCCAAAGAACGCACCGCCAACATTCTTACCAACCAATCCTCATCCTCTGCTGCGACTAACAAATCTTCCTCCACTTCGGAAAGTGGCTCCGACAAAGCTGCCACACAAGCCCGTTGGCGTGACTCGGTCGGACCCTTAAAATCAGAATCCCCCAGCAGCCCCGGATCCATTTTCCCTTCCACCACCTGATAAAGTCGGGCTCCCTCGCTCCAAGGGTCCAAACCACTGGAATCCTTTGGGGCAGGCTCCTGCCTTGCCGTGCGGATTCGACTCAAATCAAAACTCAAACTTTCCTTTTCTCCACCCCATTTCAAAGTCACCCGATCTCCATCACGTTCCAACTCGGGCACCGGAACATTCCTGCTCCGATGAAGCACCACCTTGCTACCAAACCCATGACGTCCCATGTTCTGAAAACAAAGTGTCACCCGCACCGCGGATTTCCCTCTGATCCATCGGGTCACGTCCACAAAACGCGGCATCAAATTTCCTTCCGCGTGATGCCCGGTCAACTCGCCCAAGCTGGGAACTTCCTCCTCATCCAGCCAGAGCTTGAAGCTTGAGCAGGGTGGGATTTCGAGAAAACAGGAGGTCCCCTTTTCCAACTCCAACCTAGCCGGCAAACAACAGTCCCTTTGTAACCAACAGGCAAGCCCACTTCTCTTGTCAGGGTTCAAACCTTCCGGTTTGAAAAACAATCCGACCATTCCAAAGCCTCCCACCCTGCCCCCTGATCCGCAGCATACCACTGCTCTTCCAGACCACGCTGATTCAGATCCCAGCATCCCCGCCATCCCAAACTCCAGTCGGCCAGCTTCTCCCGCGCCGGTTGCGGCACCAGCACGGTAATAAACTCAACCTTCTGACCCTGCAAACGCTTGCGCAGATGATGACAGGATTTTCCAGGGAAGAGGGGTAACCCGGCATGTCCTGCCACTCCACCCGACCTGCATCCAGATGGATCACGTCCAGAACCACCTGCTCCGCCGTATGCAGACGCGCGCCATAATCCGTGGCCCGCGCCCCCTGCCGCAAAACCAACTGCCAGGTAAACTCATGCGAACTCGCCGCTTCAATCTCGTCCACCACCACCCAGACCTTGTCTTCTACCAGAGCACTGCTACGCCGTATCGACTCCACATCGAAATCCGGTTGATAAAAATCCCTGCACTCCGCCGCCAAAACCTGAAGTCCGGGCTCGCGATCCTGACGCAGGGCCTGACCCGTTCGGGCCTTCTCTTGCTGCCAGCCACCACCTTGGGAGCAATGTTCGATCTTGCCATCCACCCAGATCACACTGTGCGCCCCGAGAGAACCTGGCGACCAACTGAATTTCTGAGCTTTTTTGAATAATAATGTGTGTAACTCATGGCCGGGTTGTCATTCAGGGGGAAGTCATCCAGCCCATTACCATCCACCGTCAACAACGAGCCGCAGGCCTCCAGAAGAAGTGAGTTCGGATTCATGTGACCCCGCACCGGACGCGGGCCACTGATGTCCCACATCTGAAATAATCGCAACTGGCAGTCCGCATCCAACAAAGCCCCCGCCACATGTTTCTCCACCCAGGACTCGGGATGACAGGCCACCCCGCTTTGAGGCGGCTGGGCCTGACCTGGGTCCGGCAGCCAAATCCACTGCCACACATGATCGTCCCTCACCCAGGCAAAGGAACCGCTTCTCTCCCATAGATCCCCAAACAAAATGGGCTGCGCCGGAATCTCACTCCCTGTCCGCCAGGCCAGATAAGCTGAAGTGGCCCCCGCCGTCTCCCGCTGGAACCCATGTTGATCCCAACCCGGAAACACCCCGCTCGGCCCCATTAAACAACCATTCAAACGCAACACCTTCTCCACCGTATTTTGATTGGGAGCAAAGGATGCGTGAAACCAGTCCTCTCCCGTGATCTCCTCGACCACCGCTGAAGCCAGCGCCAACAACGGATCGGCCACCACCAAAATATAGGTGCTTCCCTCCCCACTGTAACCGTCCGGCGCAGATAAGCCACCTGGGTCATCAAATGGCCCAAACCAAATTCCAACAGGTGCCGCGCCCTCACATCCCGCCCATGCTTGACCCCGAACAAATATCCGACCACCACCAAATTCAAGGCTTGAGCCAAACCCTGATTGTTCGCGTGAGCCGGCACCCGATGATGCAACACCACGTAGGGATATTTCAACGAATCCGTAATCAACAAATCAACCAGTTCCTCCCGATCCTTGTCACTCAGACAATCACTCGCCCACATCCAATCCAACGCTATGGCCTTGCGAGTGAAGGCCGCCGCATGAATCCAGGTGTCATGTTCCTGAATCTCACGACTCAAGGTATGTTCATAGGTCTCCAAGGTCCAGCGCAGCTCGGCTGCAGCCTTTTCCTCCCAGAATTTTTCCCCCGTAACCAGCCAACTAAAAACCGCATGCATGGGCACGTCCCGGGAGTCGCCTGCATACCACTCCTTGCTCGGTTGATGCTCCCGTGCAGTTTGTAAAAAGTAGGCCCAACGCTTGGCCCAGATCCCCTGCAAACCACCAATTTTTCCTCGAAGTTCTTCCAGATCAGGAATGAGAAAGGGGACTTTTTTCTCAAGCACCACGCCGGAAGATGCCATGGACATGTTCTCACTCTGCATATTTAAAGAAACATCCAAGCAGGTTCCCGTGGGGTTTAAAGTAGATTTTACGAAAAATGATTCCTGCTTTACTTTTTTCAACGTAAATCCCTTCCCGCACTCCCCTCCGCATTCTCTCCCCCTCTTCTTAACAAGATCAACCCACCCACAGCCTCAAGTTCCCTCGCCTGACTTTCCCGGAAAAGTCCGGTCGCCGTCGCTGGTGCCGGACGTCGCTCCGACAAACTCCGGGGTAAGGTTAGGGAATACCCCGTCCAACCCGGAACTTCAAACATTTCAAAAAAATTTCCTCCACCCGACATCACCATATTCTCATTCAACAACTGCGTCACATCCTGCACCACCGCATCCGGCAAAACCCCGACCAGATACTGACCCTCCGGCACCTGCTCCCGCAGCTTTGACCAATGCAGCTCCGCCTCCCCCGACAACAACGACTCCCGGCTGGCTTTCTGCTCGTTCAAGGTCGGCGCTCCCGCCGCCAGCAGCGATATGACAAAAACGCAAACCCCGGCACATCCGCCCAGCCTGACCACTTTCAGCCCCAATGCCGAACCTCGCGCCGCCCAAAGATGCCAAAGAAACACCACCAGATACAACTCCTTGACCGGCCAACGCAAACTTCGCAACAGAGGCAACTCCGCCACCAAAGCCGCCAACCACTCCGGGCGACTCACTAACAACATAAATAAAATCACACCACCCAGTAGAAAAAAATCCCAAGCCCTCCACGCCGCACGTCCTCGCACAAATGCCATCAGCACCCACCAGCCCGCAGCAAAAGAAGCCAACGCATAGCCGTGCCAAACTTTGCCAAAATAGGAAAAATCCCCACACCAAAACGCCAAACCTCCAATCAACATCGAACCCACTTGGACTGCCACGGGCATCGATGACTCCGCCGCCACCGACATCTCCATTCCCTCTGCCCGGACCGAATCCCCCAAGGCCCACAACGAGGGCAGCAACGAAGGAGCCGCCAGCAACCCCGCTAACATACCCGCCACGATCATCCAAAAAATAATGCGCGGTGATCTCTCCTCCCCGGCCCGCCATAACACCACCAGGCCCAGCAACACCATGGAATACACAAAACAACTCGGATATCCCGCCACCGCGTTATGATACAAGGCAGGCATCAGAACCCAGGCAAAGCGTTTGCCCTCTTTTCCCAACAGGCCCCCACCATCCAGGGCAAGGCCGCCACATTGGCCAAATACCACAACCCCGAACTCCCCAAATGCAACGCATAAAAACTAAACCCGTAACTCAAACTCAAAAACATCGCCCCCCTCGAAGAAACCCGGAACAAACCCGCCTCCATCAGCTTGCCCGACATCCACCGAAACCCCGTCACCGCCAGCAACACATTGCCCATCGCCATCAGGTCAACCATCGCATTCCGCAAAAACGTCGGCTCCAACAACGCAATCAACCACGTCACCGGATGCCACAGACCATTGAACATCGCATCTTGATTGAGGCGATAATTCCCCCCGAACAAATACATGCTCACCCATGGATCTTGTCCTGCCCAGAGATCCCTTCCCACACCCACCCAGACCGGAAAGTAAAGAATCAGACTGTCATCCGTCAGAAAAAAAAACGGTCGCCAGAGCTGTAATAAAAACAGAAACACCATTGCCCAAAACAAACAAGCCCCCTGCCCACCCCTCTGTAGAAGCGCGCCGACCCATACACACCCGGCTGACAACTTCCCGCTCATCTTGTTTCCAGACTACCGTATCAAGGTTCAAATGTGATAATCAAGACCGGGCCTCTGCGAACGCATCACCTCCAACTGATCCGCCAGACCCGCCACACTGGTTCCTCGCAGCACCCCTCGGGCCGCCGCCTCGGAAGCCTCCAAAACGCGGCTCAAATGAAAACGGGCATCCTTCACCGAGGCAGTGGTTCCGCCCGCGTCCTTCACCTCACCATCCAACAGATCCACCACCTGCTCCAAATCCAACTGTTCCGGCGGAATTTTAAAGGCATAACCACCTTCCATCCCCCGACGACTCTGCAAATGCCCCGCCTTCTTCAACACCAACAAAATTTGTTCCAAAAATTTTTCCGGCACCCCACTTGCCGTGGCAATCTGACCGATCTGCAACCATTCCGCCCCCGCACGACGCTGCAAAGCCATCTCGGTCAACGCACAAATGGCATACTCACTTTTTTTCGATACCTTCACCCCACCACACTGTCCCATCCACAGCCATCGGTCAACCAACACACCATCAAGCCGCATAACTCCCACCCCCACCT
>JAAUTS010000074.1 GCA_012031345.1 Blastochloris sp.
TTTGGAAAGAAAACCGGCCATGACATCGAGGCCACCGGTTTTGAGTAGGGCAAAACTGAGAATAAACATGGCGGCCACGGTGATGGGGGCTTCGTTGCTAAAGACGCTGAACGCGTCCTTGGGTTTGAGCATTCCCATGACCAGCAAAACGGCCAGGAGGGTCAGCGAGGTGATGTCGGCCGGGATTTTTTCCCAGACGAACAAAGCCACCGCGACGACCAGCAGGGTCAGGCAAATGCCCATGCCTAGTGTGAATTCCATCAAACCACTGAACCTGACTTCGGCTCCACTGGCAAGCGTGGGTGTTGCAGTAAAAGGGGAGAAATCGTCAACGCTGGCACACGGGACTGTTGCTCTACATCAGGGTTCAGGCAGGAGCAGGCTCATGAGGTGGTGGTCGCTGGCTTGGGCGGGAGCGGGGGTAATGTGGGCTTGGGGAGGAGTGGAGGCGTAGTCGGCGGCCAGGGCGGGGGAGAGCAGAATTTGATCAAAATCGGCGGGAGGAAACGGACTGCCGGGGGCGGAGGGCAGAGTGATGCGCTCGTTTCCGCTCAGGGCTGAGGCGGCATCGACAAAACCTTCCCGGAGCAGGGCGCGGAGGGTTTGTTCTTCTTCGAAGGCGGGCAGATGGAGGGAGGTGTTGAAATCGCCCACCAGGAGGATGCGATCTTTTTGAGGGTCGAGTCCGAGTCGTTTCCAATCCCAGCGCAGATATTCCATGGCGCGTTCGCGTTTGAGGCGGTTGGCGTTGGCGTCGCCACGATTGCTTTTGAGATGAACGCCGTAGAGGGTGAGGGAGCGGCCAGCGGGCAAGGCAAAGCGTGCGCCGAGGATGCCTCGTGGGGGGCGATCTGGGCCGGGGCTGAGCGTGCTGAAGTCCAGAGCCCAGAGGGAGAGCCAGGGAACGCGGCTGAGGAGGGCCAGGCCTTGGTTGGGCAGCTCGGGGTTTTCCTCCTCGGTGCGCGGGATTTGGGTGCAGGCCAGAGAGAAGCCCTTGAGCTTCAATTCCTGCAAGGCTTCAAGACTGCGGACTTCGCAGGCAAAAAGGATGTCGGGTTTGACTTGGTTAAATAAAGCACGCACGGCGCGGGTCTGTTCCCGGGCGTCTTCTGCGGTGCCGCGCAGGGGTTGTCGTCCGGGAAACCATTGGATGTTCCAAGTGGCAATTTTTTGTGGGGGCAGAGAGCTTGGAGTGGGGGAGAGGAGCTGGGGGACTTCGATGATGCGGGGTTCGACAGAACTTTGGGCAGGGAGTGTCGGTGTGAGGACGGAGAAAAAAGCAGGGTCAGCGCGAGGCGGAGTTGCGTGAAGGGTTGGAAGAGCTGAGGCATGGGGGCGGATTTCTAATTTCTAATTTTTAATGACGGACTAGAGATTAATGATTCCCGTCTTCAAACTTTATACTTCCAACTTTAAGCTCTGCCCAGACAAAGCGGCCTGGAGTAAAACGCCCGCGAGGGTTTGATCCATGTCTCCTTGCTCCTTGCTCCTCCGGCTTGAACTGGTTAATACAGAGGGATGTCGCGTCGATTGAATCGGATGGAAAAAATGTGGGTGGCCCTGGGAGGAGCGCTGCTTTTGGCGTTGGTCGGGTTGAGTTTGGGAGCTTTGATTTTGCAGGGTTCCCTGCACAAGCAGGGGGAGTTGTCCGAGGTGAGGGAAGAGCTTCGTTTGTTGAGGGAAAAGGAGAGTCGTCTGGAGGGTCAGATTCAGCGTTTGAAGGCGGACATGGCGGAAAATGCCGGGCGTTTGAAAAGCAAAGAGGAGCAACTGGCGGATGCGGAGCGGGTGCGGGCGGAGTTGGAGGAGCAGACGCGGTTGCGTTTGGAGGCGGAGAAGCGGGATCAGGACTTGCTCAAGGTGGCGCAGCAGCGGGTGCAGACACTTTTGAGTGAGGGGCAGGGCAGTGTTTTTTTGAAGAATGATGCGTTGACGGTGCGACTGACCAACAACATTTTATTTTCTTCGGGTCGAGCCACCTTGGGCAGTGAGGGGGCGGAGGTGCTGAAGGCGGTGGCGCAGTTATTGAATGCGGAGCTGAAAGGTCTGGGGGTGCGGGTGGAGGGGCATACGGATAATGAACCGATCGGGCAGGGCTTGAAGGCCCGTTTCCCCAGCAACTGGGATTTGTCGGCGGCCCGTGCCTCGGCGGCCATTGTGGCCCTGTTGGAGAATGGGGTGGAACCCGCGCGCTTGCAGGCGGTGGGCCGGGCGGACACGCTGCCTGTGGAGGACAACCGGACGGAAGAGGGCCGGGCGGCCAATCGACGCATTGATTTTATCATCGACTTAAAAAGCCCGGCCCTGCCGCCGGCAACCACGGAGCAACCATGAACGGACCGAACGAAAAGCAGGAAAAAATCATCTGGCAGGCGGTCTCAGGTTTGAGTCTGCTGGTGTTGCTGGGTCTGGGTTTGGGGCTGTTTATTTTGCTGATGCAGGGCGTGCTGTTTTTGAAGTCGGTCCTGATGCCTCTGGCGATCGCAGGGGTGCTGGCGTATTTGTTGCATCCTTTGGTCTGTTGGTTGGAGCAGCGGGGCTTGAAGCGGATTTATGCGATTGTGGTGTTGTTTGTGGTGCTGGGATTGACAGTGCTGGGATCGTTGGCGTTTGTGGTGCCGCAACTTTATGGGGAGTTGAGTTCTCTGGTGCGGGAGATGCCGCGGATCAGTCAGGAGTTGCAGGATAAAACGCTGAGCTGGCTGCATGAACGTCCCGAGGTGGCGGAGGCTTTGCAGAAAACCCTGGCAAGCATAGAAACGGAGTGGCCGAAGTATCAGAATCAAATTGCCTCCTGGCTTTGGAGTGGGTTGAGCAGTTTTCTGAGCACGCTGGGGTTCATGCTCGGGTTGGTGTTCATCCCGCTTTATGTTTTTTATTTCCTGCGGGATCAGCCGGAGATTGAGCGGAGTTGGCAGAAATACATTCCGTTACAACGTTGCTGGTGGCGGGATGAGGTGGTCATCATCATCCGCGAGATCAACAAACACATGATTACTTTTTTCCGGGGTCAAGTGATTGTGGCGATGATTCTGGGGGTGTTGACGGGGATGGGTTTGGGGTTGATAGGCTTGGAATATGCGTTGTTGATCGGACTGATTTCGGCTTTGTTCAGCATCATTCCGTATCTGGGGGTGATCATCAGCATTGCTCCGGCGTTGTTGGTGGCCTCGACGCAGTCGGGTGGGGATTTGGGGTTCATCGCGTTGACGGCGGGAGTGTTTGCGGTGGTGCAATTTTTGGAAGGCAGTTTCATTTCCCCAAAAATCATGGGAGATCGGACAGGCTTGCATCCTTTGACCATCATCGTTTCCATCCTGGTCTGGTCGCTTTTGTTAGGAGGTCTGCTGGGGGCGATTCTGGCCATCCCGCTGACGGCCACCTTGAAGGTGTTGATGTATCGCTACATTTGGTTGGGGGAATTGGAGTCGGGCACGGAAGGGGCGGAGGCTGAGCGGAACGATGGGGACAAGGTGGAAACTTGAGGGGCAAGTGGGGGGGCTTATTTTGTGCGGAGCGTGCCGGGCTTGGGGTGAAGGGGTTCCATGACGATTGAGCAATGGATTTTGGCCGGGTTGGCCGTGGTGTTCGTTGGTTTTTCCAAGGCGGGTTTTGGAGGCGGCGCGGGTATTTTGGCCACGCCATTGATGGCGATGGTGTTTCCGCCGAAGTTGGCCATCGGGGTGATGCTGCCACTTTTGGTGGTGTCGGATTTGGTGTCCTGCGGGGTGTATCGACGGGATTGGGAGAGCGGACCCTTGCGCTATTTTTTACCGGCGGCGGCGTTGGGAATTGTTTTGGCCACGTTCACGTTGGGTTGGGTGGAGGATCTTTGGTTGAAGCGGATTTTGGGAATGATTTGTCTTGGGTTTGTGGCGGTGCAGTGGTGGCGTGAGCGCCTGAGTCAGGTGCTGGCTCCGAGTGTTCCGGGCTGGAGGAGTGGGACGGGCTTTGGTTTGGCGGCGGGGATCACCTCGACCTTGGCTCATGCGGCGGGTCCGGTTTTTGCCATGTATTTGTTGCCGCAGGGTTATAGTCCGCGACGCTTTGTGGCCACGACGGTGCTGGCCTTTACGGTGATCAATCTGCTCAAGCTGCCCGGTTACCTTCATCTGGGCTTGATTGAGGCGGGTTCGCTGGAATTGAGCATGAGGCTGGCTCCCCTGGTGGTGTTGGGGACTTTGTTGGGAGTGTGGTTGAACCGACATTGCCCGGCGCAGGTCTTTACGAAGGTGATCCAGGTGGTTTTGTTCTTGAGCGGGTTGGAGTTGGTCTTTGGTAAAAGCCTGTTGCAGCTGCTCTGGTCCTTTGCTACGAATGTTGGATGATTCGTTCCACTCTGCTCGCGGCACTGCTCGGTTTCAGCTTTCTTTCCTCCAGTCAGGCTCTGACGGCACTGGAGGCCATGCAACTGGCCAAACGCGAGGTGAATGACACGGCCAAGAAAAGTCTGGTGCAAATCCATGGCAAGCGCGGTTCGGTGGGTTTGTATCCCTTGGAGTGGGAGATTCTTTTTTATGATCCTTACGCCGAGCAGGATGGGACCAAGGTGAGAGTGGCGGGGAATGTCATCACTCAAATCAGTCAAGGCTACACCCAGTTGGATAGGATGCGGATTTTTGCCTACAAGCAGGAGGAGATCGTGGATCAGTCCCGGATCAAGATTGACTCCAAGGACATCGTGCCCGTGTTATCCCGATCCTCCGCGTTGAACAACGTCAAGATCAGCAGTGTGGATCTTTCCCTGAGCAAGGCGGACAAGGGTCCTCTGGGCTTGGGCATGTGGAGTGTGGTTCTTTATGCCAAGAACCAGAAGGACGATGAAGTGGAGTTTGGCAAAGCCAAGATCAACGCGGAGAGTGGTCAAATCATTGATTTGAAGATTGATTTGAAGAAGCTCGGCAAGAAATAGGGATGAATTGGCCGGGAGGAAAGGGGACGGGCCGGACAGAGCTGTCGCGGTCATGGCTGGGGCTTCTCCTGGTTTTGGTGATTTTTACGCCCCATGCGGAAGCCTCTCAACTGACCACGCTGGGGGAAGCTCCCGAGTGGCGTTTGTTGGATTCCCATCAAGGCAGGTGGAGCCGGGCGGAGTTTGAGGAGAAGCTCTGGCTTTATTCCTCAGATCACGGAATTTATTCCTATCTGGAACTGAGTGAGGAGGAGGTCCGTGTTTACGCCGATCCGGAGAAGCAGGAATTGTTGTGGCGTCTTGCTTTTCATCCCGAACCCGGACAGAAAAAGGTATCGCCCTACCGTCGCAAGCCAGCGGAGTTGCGGCGTTGGGCCGGGGCCACGGAGGAGGAGCCTTTGCGGGGTCTGCGGATTTGTCTGGATCCGGGACACATAGGCGGGGAGTGGTCGAATTTGGAGGAGCGTTATTTTCGGATTCGCAAAGATCCCCCGATCGAGGAGGCGGAGTTGAATTTGATCACTTGCCGGCATTTGGCGCGTTTATTGGAGGAGGCCGGGGCGGAGGTGGTGTGGACCAAGGAAGGAAGGGAGCCCGTGACCCAGTTGCGTCCGGAAGATTTGCGTTGGGAGGGGGTGCAACTGTTGTTCCGTCGCCAACCCCGAGCTTATGAGAAACTGTCACGCAGCAAGCTTTTGTATGAGAGTCGTTGGCATGCGGAGTTGGCGTTTTATCGCCCGGCGGAAATAGGGGCGCGGGCGCAGCGGGTGCGGGAGTTGAGGCCGGACTTTACCCTGTGCATGCATTACAATGCGGCACCCTGGCGGAACAAGCGACGCCCGGCGTTGCTCAAGGCGAACAAGCTGGTGGTGTTTGTTCTGGGTAGTTTCATGGCGGAGGAGCTGGCTTACGAAGATCAAAAATTTAATCTGATCAGCAAAACTGTTGGGAGGATTCGGCGGATCAGGAGATCGCGCTCGCGACTCGGATTGCTCAAGGGATGGAGAAGGGCCTGAGATTGCCGCCGGAAAATTATTCTTCCTGGGCCGCGACGGCGCGGGTGAATGAAAACCCCTATGTTTGGTCGCGAAATCTATTGGCCAACCGTCTTTTTCCCGGTCCTACGCTCTTTGTGGAAGGTCCCTATATGAATGACAAGGAGACCTATGCGCGTTTGCAGGCGGGGGATTATGACGGGGTGCGAATGATTGAAGGTCGGGAGCAGCGCAGTCTATTTCGTGAATATGCCGAGTCAGTGGCGGTGGGGGTGGTGGGGTATTATCGGGAAATCTTGGGGAGAGAGAGGGAAGTTTCGGGTTTCTAGTTTCGGGTTGTGGACACCGATAGCTCATTGGGTCTTAAAACTTTTACACTTACAACTTTAATATCGGCGCCAGCGGGTCTGGGGAAACACACCCGGAAGCGGGCCGTTGGCCCTTTCTGCCCCTCTTGATATAGGGGATGGGGAAGTTTCTAGTTGCTGAATACTGAACACTAAAACTGAATACTTATTTCCGTCTTAAAACTTTAAAGTCCGCTCTGACTGAGCGGGGAGGGGCGAATCAGCGGAGTTTCTTTTCCAACTGTTCGTCGCGGGGGATGCCGAGTTCCAGGGCTCGTTTGTAATGGCGGTTGGCCAGTTCTTTGGCGGGAGGGTTCTGGGTGGCGTAGATCACGGCGAGGTTGAAGTGGGCGTCTCCGTATTGGGGGTCGAGTTCGATGGCTTTGCGGCACTCCTGCTCAGCGGCTTCCTGCCAACCTTTCTGAGAGGCAGCGATGCCGAGGTAGTTGCGGGTCTTGGCGTCGTTGGGATTGAGGGCGACGGCGCGGGTGAGGATTTGCACGGCCTCATCAATTTTTCCCTGTTGATAGAGAACGATGCCGAGGATGGAGTGGGAGAAGTCATCCTGAGGTGAGAGTTTGACCGCCTTTTTCAGGTGGTTTTCGGCCTGGGTGTATTTGCCCTGCTGGAAGCGCACCACGGCAATGTTGGAGAGGGCGTAGAGGGAATCGGGATAAACGTTGAGGATGGTTTGGTAGCGAGCGGCGGCTTCATCAAATTTTTGGGCGGCGAAGAGTTCGTTGGCTTCGCGGGCGGCATCTTTGAATTCGGCGGGAACTTTCGGGCGGCTGGAAATTTCAGCGGCGTCGGGCACGGTGTTGCTGGCGGGGGCGGAGATGTTACCGCCACTGTCCACCACCAAGCCAGCGCTGGGTTGGCGAAGCATGGCTTTTTCTTCATCGGTCAGCATGACCAAGGGGGAGGCCAGGAGGGTGATCTGGGTTTTGAGTTTTTCCGAATCGATGCGGAGGGATTGAAGCTCCTCCATGGCGATGCGGCTGGCAATTTTACGACGCTCGAATTCAGCCTGTTGGCGACGGATCAAATCACGCATCATTTCATTTTCCAGGCGGATGGGATCATCCTTGGGCAGTCCGGCGATTTTGATGTTGGCTTCATCCAGCTGTTTTTGGACTTCCTGAAGTTTGCTTTTGAATTCCTCACTGGTCTGGCGGAGAGCTTCGTTTTCCTGACGGGAGAGGTTGAGCTGGTCCTGAATTTTTTTGACCTGTTCATCCAAGGCGATGACGGAGCCTGCGCCATCGCCACCTTGCACTTTGGCGATGGTGGATTCGGCGTTTGGCGAGTTTTTCCTTCAGGCTGTTATTTTCCGCCATGAGGCTGGACATTTTTTTCGTCGCTGGTGCCTTCGCGGGCCGTGGTCAGGGCTTTTTCCAGTTCACCCACGCGGGTGCGGAGCTGGGCTGCTTCAGTGGTGGCGCGCTCGAGACGTTCCTGGGTATCGGCCAATTGCTTCGAGGTCACGGATGCGGCCTTTGAGGGCGGCGGGGTCGTCACTGAGGTTGACGGGATTGGTGCCCATTTCGATGACCGGGACATTGCCCGTGGGTGCCGCCTTGTTCATGGATTCGCTGGCACTGAGGCCGGGGTTGCTACCGGAGGGGGGAGGGGGGCGTCAGGCGTGGTGGTTTCGGCGGTGATTTCCGGGGGGATGGGAGGGATGACCTGTTTCGGGTCGGCATCGACCGCGTCTTTGAGGCCTTCGAGTTTTTCTTTGCTGTAACGAAGGCGGTATTTGACGATGGTGGGCTCCCATTCGGGATAATTTTTGTTAAGCTTTTCCAGGCGTTCTTGAGCGACTTGATAGCGGGTGCGGGCGGAGGCTTTTTGTCCGGCACTCTCGAGTTTTTCTGCTTCTTGAATCAGGATATAAACTTGCAGAAATTGTTCTTGAGGCAGTGGTGCGGAAATCACCTTCGCGACAAAAGCGGTGCATAGAAAGAGACTGACTGCCAATAGAATACGGGTCATAACGAGGCATTTAACATATTTATCCGTAAAAAGGCAACCCCTTTTGCAAGACTTGTGAATAAGTTATTGGTTGGCTTATGGAAGGAGGCTTGTGGTTTCAAGAGCTGGAATGGAAGTGGGATCAGGGTTATGCGGCGGAGCGATTGACTCGGTGAAGGCTCTCTGCTAGCCATGTGTCACGAATTAGGAAGTCCACCTTATGGAAGCCTTACTCAACCGACCTGTTCTGGTCTTGAATCGTCTCTGGCAAGCGGTGAGCGTTTGCACGGTGAGGCGGGCTTTTTCCCTTTTATACTTGGGACAGGCTCAGGTGGTGGATGCCTCCACGGGAGAGTTTCAGACCTTGGACTTTGGAGCCTGGCATGATTTCTCCCAGTTCCATGAGGGGGCGGAGCATGAGTTTGTGCGTTCGGTGAACTTCCGCATCCGGGTGCCGCAGATCATTGTGTTGATGATGTTTGATCGTCTGCCCAAAAAAGATGTCAAGCTGACGCGGAACAACATCTTCGAGCGGGATCATCACACGTGTCAGTATTGCGGAGTGCGCTTTGATCGCAAGGATTTGAACATTGACCATGTGGTGCCGAGAGACAAGGGCGGGAAAACCACCTGGGACAACGTGGTTTGTTCCTGCATTCCCTGCAACACGCGCAAGGGCAATCACCTCACGCATGAGATCGGCATGAAGCCGCTGACCAAGCCGAAGAAGCCGAAGTTGCGGACTTTTCTCAACATTCATGTCTCCAATGTGCCGCATGATTCCTGGAAACATTTTCTGGATGTGGCGTATTGGAATGTGGAGTTGAGTGATTAGGTCGGGATTGTTTCTAATTTCTGATGAGAGATGGCGATGGTCTGGAGCTGCAACTGAGATTCCGCCTCCGGGTTCCTGCCTTGTTCAAGCCTCCTCAGGTTGAACTAAAGCTTGGTCGGGGGCTGGCGGAGTGTTAGGATAGATGACAGGAGCGAGACGTTGATGATGGATCTTTTCATCTCCCTGTTGAAACGATTACCGTGGTTGGTGGTTTTGAGTTGTATTATGTTTTGGGCCATGGGGAATTTGGGGAGTGGTGACGGGGGGATGGTGGGGGTGTTTGGATGGGCCTTGATTACATTTGCCCCTTTTTTGGTCATGGCCATTATGGTGGCTGGACCGATCGCAGAATTTTTATCCCTGCCTTTTGAGCGTCTTTACATGCCCAGTGCCCGGGTGATTCCGCCGCCGCCGTGGTTTTTGATTGAAAAATATGAGCTGGAGGGCCGCGTGGTGGAGGCCATGGAGGAGTATGCCAAGGTGTTGCGGTATCATCCTCAGGAGTTTCAGGCTCATGTGGGGAGGATGAAATTGGCGGTGCATGGGTTGCGTGATTTGAAGCTGGCGCGGGATTATTATAAAAAATCCCTGACCAATCTGGAAGACGAGGTGGCGCGGAACGAGTTGCAGGCCGCGTGGTTTGAGATGTTTCCGCGTGGTCTGCCCGAGACAAATTCGTGACGAGTTGGGAACTTGATTTTAAGGGACGGGCCTTTTAGGCTCTTGGTTTCATGCCATCCTTTTACATCAAGACCTACGGTTGTCAGATGAATGAGCGCGACTCCGATCAGGTGGCGCGGCAGTTGGAGTTGCGTGGTTATGAGAAGGCGTCCCATGAGAGGGAAGCGGATGTCATTTTGTTGAACACCTGTTCCGTTCGCGACATGGCGGAGCAAAAAGCCATCGACAAGATGAACAACCTCAAAGCTCTGAAAAAGAAAAAGCCGGCCTTGGTATTAGGGTTCATGGGTTGCATGGCGCAAAGCCGGGGGGCGGAACTGGGTCGGCTCATTCCGGGACTGGATCTGGTGGTGGGCACGCAGAAAGTTCACCGGGTGGCGGATCACATTGAGCTTTTGTTAAAGCGACGCAATCAGGACATGGACAATCTGGGGCAGACCATGGTGGACACGGGAGAGGAGGTCGGGGTCGCAGAATGCCATCCGTGACCACACGGGGGAGAAGACGGGGGGTCTCGGCTTTTGTTTCGATCATGCAGGGCTGCAACATGCACTGCACCTTTTGTATCGTGCCACAAACGCGGGGCTCGGAGCGGAGTCGGCCCCAGGAGGAGATTGTGCAGGAGGTGCGGGAATTGGTCGCGCAGGGGGTGAAGGAGGTGACGTTGCTGGGACAGATTGTGAATCTGTATGGGCGCCACGAGTTTCCGAGGGAGAAGGATCGCAGCCCCTTTGTGCAGTTGTTGTATGCCCTGGAGGAGGTGGATGGATTGGAGCGGATCCGGTTTACTTCACCGCATCCGATTGGTTACAGGGAGGATTTGATCCGCGCTTTTACCGAGCTGGAAAAGTTGTGTGAGCATGTGCATCTCCCTTTGCAGTCCGGGAGCACGCGCATCCTGAAGCAGATGCACCGGACTTATTCGGCGGATCAGTATCTGCGCTTGACGGAGAAAATCCGAACGGCCTGTCCCGAGATGGCGTTGACCACGGATATTATTGTTGGTTTTCCAGGGGAAACCGAGGAGGATTATCTGCGGACCCGGGAGGTGGTGAGGCAGGTGGCCTTCGACAATGCCTTTATCTTTCGTTACTCGGAGCGGAGAGGAACTCCGGCGGCGGGGTTGCCAGATCAGCTTCCCGAGGAGGTCAAGGAGGCGCGCAACCAGGATTTGTTGGCGGTGATTGATGAGCTGGCTCTGGAGAAGGCCAGGAAAATGAAGGGACAGACGGTGGAGATTCTGGTGGAGGGTCCGAGTAAAACCAATCAGACCCGTTACACGGGCAGGACGCGGGGAAATAAAATCGTCATCATCCCGGCGGAGAGGCGGCATCTGGGACAGTTGTTGCCGGTGCGGATCACGGAATACACCAATGGATTCACCTTTTACGGGGACCCGGCCATTTATGGTGAACTTTCAGAAAATGAGGCGGAAGCTGTTGCGGTGACGGAGTGAGCGGATTTTTGTGGGAAGAGGAGACGGAGGGGGATTAAAACTTGGGCAGTTTGGGCAGGACGTTGATGCGGGAGGTGATTTTGCGGACGAAACGGCGCTGACGCATGCCGATGAGATTGGAGAGGGTTTCGGAGCTGAAAGGTTTTTGGAGGAGGTAGAGGGGCAGTCCGTGGAATTCGTGCATGAATTTTTCAAAGTGTTCCGGCGGATAGCCACTCATGAGGACAACTTTGATGTAAGGGGGTTTGTCCAGAGCGCGGAAGTCTTCGTAGAGGGTGCGGATGAACTGGAGCCCGTCCATGCCGGGCATGGTGTAGTCGACCAAAATCATGCCTGGTAAATCCTGTTGGCGGATGAGATGGATGACTTCCTCCGCCTTGTTGAAGGTGCGGACTTGGAAGCCGTTGAGGAGCAGGAGGGAGCGAACGGATTCCATGACCACCTCGTTGTCTTCGATGACAAAGGCCAGCTTGGGCACATCCAGAGCGGCGGGCAGGGGAATCGCGGAGGACTTCGCCTGGTTCCAGGGTGGGATCCTCGGCCGGGGTGCCGGAGTGGAGGGGCCAGGAAAAGGTGACGGAGGTGCCTTTACCCAGTTCGGATTCAACTGAGACGCGTCCGCCATGTTGTTGCATGACGCCCTGCACCATGGGGAGGCCCAGGCCCGTTCCTGCACCGAGTTCTTTGGTGGTGAAGAAGGGTTCAAAGATGCGCTCCAAGTCTTCCGGTTTGATGCCGCCACCCTGGTCGGTGACGATGAGCGAGACCCAGCCGCCGGAGCTTTGGTGGGAGAGGCGCAGGACGCCACCTTCCGGCATGGCGTCGCGGGAGTTGTTCATGACATTGAGCAGGGAATGGCTGAGGGCGGAGTAGCAACCCATGATGAGCATGGAGGGTCGCGCTCCTGGCCTTCGACGGGGCGGACCAGGGCGGGGTCGGTCTCAATGCGGTAGCGGGAACCGTAGGAGCGGCTGCAGAGTTCGATCACGTCGTGGGCCAGTTCCCCGATGTGAAGGACATCCATGAGCAGGCTTTGGCGGCGGGCATAGCCCAGAAGGCTGCGGGTGAGGGAGGCGCCGTTGGTGCAAACTTTGACGATTCTTTCCATGGCGGTGGTCAGGTCGGGATCGTCCTTGCGGGTCATGAGAAGAAACTCGGCATGGCCCTGGATGGCCATGATAAGGTTGTTAAAGTCGTGGGCCACGCCACTGGCCAGGGCGCCGATGCTCTCCAGCTTGCGGGCGTTCATGACCTCTTCTTGGAGGCCGAGCCAAGGGGTTACATCGCTGAAGGCGAAGTGAAACCAGTAGTGCCAGCCGTCGGTGGTTTTAAGTTTTTGACTTTGAACTTTGACGGCGAAGGCCAGGTGCCTGGGCTCCTCCACTTCCAGGATGGGCATGGACATGCTGCTGTCGCTGGCGAGCCCCTCGAAAACGCTGGAAAAATATTGGGCCAAGGAATCGGGCAGGTCGTCCCAGCTGAGGGGGGGGTCGTCGAGGGTCACTTTTTTCAGACCAAAAGTCTGGGCGGCAAAGGTGTTGACGTAGGGGAGGTGATAGATGGCGTCCGGTCCCACTCGCATGACCAGCTCGGAGGGTCCGGTGGAGCGTTCGAGGAAGCTGGCGATGAAGCTTTCTTCGGATTTAACCAAGTGTGGTGTTAATGCTTTCACGGCAGACGGTTCCCGGAGTTTCCAAACAATGCAAACACGTTACGATGGATAATGTTACTGACAAGACGCATTGTTTTCAGAATCATATCACCTTCGTTTTATGATTTATGATTTTACTTTGCAGCAAGTCTCCTTCGTCCTGGGACTGCTTTACATCCTGAGCCACGGTTATGTGTTGCTGCAGCCCAAGCAGGCGGAAAAGTTTTTACTGGCAGCACCTCGACATGCGGCGTTGGGTGTGGGGTTGATGGTGTTGGCCACGCTTTGGTTTACCTGGCTGATGGTGAATGTGGATTTGATGGAATGGCACCATCTGAGAAGGATATTTGTTATCGCGGGTCTGGTGGGTGGTGTTTTGGTGGTGATTTATATGAAGGAGCTGCTGACGGGGCGCGCGCTGGGGGTGCTGTTGTTATTGGCGGCCTATGTTTTGCTGGATGCCGCCTTCCTGCGGGATGAACCGTTGAAGCTTTTGGTGGTGGTCAATGCCTATGCGTATGTCATCGCGGGGATGTTTTTGGCGGCCTCGCCCTACTATCTGCGGGACGTGCTCAGCTTGTTTTACCGGGATCCGCGTTGGATGCCTGTGGCGGCGGGGGCGGGAGTGGTTTGGGGTGGGGTTTTGCTGGTGCTGGCCTGTTGGGTGTTTTGAGCTGGGGATCCGGGCTTGAAGCCTTGGGGCAGGAGCCAAACCAGAATCAGGCAGGCCCAGAAAAAAAGGCTGCCTACAATTTCGTGCATGAGCAGATAGTGTGAGCCGACGTAGGGGGCGAGTAGGACGATGGCCAGGATGCGGAGGAGGTTGAAGAGGGAGCCGAGAAACAGGGCGATGGTCAGGGTGAGAATCTTGTCCAGCCAATGGATGCGGTGGTAGGTGGCCAGCATGAGGGCGAGGAGAGCGGAGCTGCTGATCAGGCCGTAACCGTTGCACTCGGAGGCGACTTCAAAGGGGTGTTGGTTGGCGGTCAGGATCAATTTGATTTCATTTCCCTGTTGGACAAAGAGTTGGGTGCTGAGGCCGAGTTGTTGCAGCATCCAGGCCGAGTAAACACCGGCCATCTGTCGCAGGGGCCAATCGGTGGCGGCAAAAAGTTGGGCCAGGAGAACAAAGAGCAGAAAGGAGAGGGACAAGGCGCGACTGAGGCGTTGGATGCCGGGTCCGTAGGCGAGATGGAGCCAGCCGCTCAGGGCCAGCGCCAAGGTGATGGCCAGGAGTAAAAAATTGGGCCAGAAGAGGGAGAGCAGGGAAAAGAGTAAGGCGCCCGAAAGAAGGGTCAGGCAGTCTCGATCCGCGTGGAGCTGGCGGGGCAAGCTTTGTTTTTCCTCCATGAGCAGGGCGATGGCGGCCAAAAGAAAAATGAGGGCAGCGTGATGGAGTTGTTCGTGGGCGGTGGTGACCTGGAGCAGGCGCAGAAGAGGGCCGGAGAGCAGAGCGGGGATGAGAAGACTCAGCAGCAGGGCGAGAAGGGCGTGGGGAGAGGGTGCCGCATGGTAAATTTCAAGTTGCATGAAAGTGCGGCTCAGGCGAAGGGGAAATCGCGGAAAAAATTCAACGTAAAGAAAATCTTGAATTCAATACAGACCAGCTTCATTCTGTATTGAAGATGACCGCCCATACCATCCCCATTTTGGAGAAGTCCATTTCGGTCCTGGAGTATCTGGCGGCGGGGCGTCGTGCCACGGCAGGACAAATTGGGCGTGAACTGGGCTTGGCTGCGAGTTCGAGTTATCGCATCTTGCAAACCTATGCTGCGGCGGGTTGGCTGGCGCGGGACGAGCAGGGGCGTCATCATCTTGGGCGTCGTCTTTTGGAGATCGGTCAACAGGCGGATCCATATGAAATCCTGCGGCAGAATTATCGTGGAGTGTTGCGTGAGCTGCGTGACCGGACTGGACTGACGGTCAAGTTATCGCTGCGGGTGGGGGATGAATTTTTGATGTTGCTGCGGGAGGAGTCGCCCGAGGCTTTGTGCGTAACGGCGCGGGTGGGGGCGCGGGAGTCGTTGTGTTGTGGATCGGCCGGGGCTTTGCTTTTAAGCCGGCTGGGAGAGGCTGAGGTGAAGGATCTGATGGAAAAGGCACCAAAGCATGTTTGGCAGTTCCAGAGTCGTGATCAATTGCTGGATAGAATCAAACAAGGACGACGCAGCGGCAGTTGTGTGGATGCGGGCGAGACGCATCCACAATTACACACGCTTTCGTTTATGCCCAGGGGGGATGAGGTGGTGTTGACTTTGATTGGATGGCAGACGGATTTCACCGCATCCAAGAGAAAAGACTACCTGTCTATATTTAAAGAATGTTTAGAAAAAAAGAGGACAAGTCGATGAGTAGCGGAAAAATTGAGATGCCCACTAAACGCCCTGATACAGGGCTAAGAAGGAAGCCATCGCCTTTTGAGTGGCAGCTTGTGATGGATACGAGTAAGGCGGGATTATGATTCTGACGGAGTTTTTATCACCCAAAAAAAATGAGATGTGGGCTTGGGCGCGCCAGATGGGGGTGGTTCATGCCATTGTCAAATGTGCGCCGGAACTGACCGGGCGTGCCGCGCCGGATGATCTGGATGCGCTTCGCCGGATGCAGCGGGAGTTGCAGGATGAGGGTTGGACCTTGCATGGGTTGGAGG
>JAAUTS010000232.1 GCA_012031345.1 Blastochloris sp.
AACTCCCGCTCCAACTCGTCAACTCTTCCCTCACCTTCGCAAGCACAGGCTTCCACTCCGGCCAGTCAAAACCCACCTTGGCCGCCTTCTTCTGCACCTCCTGCGCACGCATCAAGGCAGGCAAACTGCCCGGAATCCCCGCCAAAGCTCCCTTCCTCTCCGGCTTCTCCAATTTCTTCAACTCATCCCAGCGTTTCAACACCTGATCCGAAGTCTCGAGTTTGTCCTCTCCAAAAACATGAGGATGCCGCCTCACCAACTTCTCCGAAATTCCCTTCGCCACCCCATCCAAATCAAACACCCCACGCTCCCCCGCCATTTGGGCATGGAACACCACATGCAGCAACACATCCCCCAACTCCTCTTTCAACAACTCATCATTCTTTTCATCAATCGCCTCCAACGCCTCATAACACTCCTCCAACAACTGCGCCCGAATGCTCTCATGCGTCTGTTCCTGATCCCATGGACAACCTCCCGGCCCCCGCAACCGCGCCACAATCTCCCGCAACTCTTCCATCGATTTCATGCCGCTTGCATAGGCACTTTGACAGTTGCTGACAACCGTCTTTTTCGCCACGCTCATCCCATGCCACGCAAGCCCCCGTTTTTACCCGACTTCCCATGCAGGACATAGCCACCCACTTCACCTGGATCGATTGGCTTGTCGTCGCCGCCTACCTCGGCCTGACCACTCTCATCGGCGAACGACTCAAAGGCAAACAATCCACCATCCAGGACTTCTTCCTCGCCGGTCGCAGCCTCCCCTGGCCCGCCGTCGCCGGCTCCATCATCGCCACCGAAATCAGCGCCCTCACCTTCATCGGCGTCCCCGGCCTCGTCTTCGCCGCCGGAGGCGACTTGACCTACCTCCAGTGGGCCATCGGCTCCATCGCCGCACGTTTCATCGTCGGACTATTCTTTGTTCAACGCTTTTACCAGGACGACATCTACAGCCCCTACGATTACATGGCTCAACGTCTCGGCCCCGGCATCAAAGTCCTCACCACCTGCCTCTTCTTTGTCGGCTCCATCCTGGGTCAAAGCGTCCGCCTGCTCGTCACCGCCATCGTCCTCCGCGTCGCCACTGGCATGGACTACTCCCTTTGCATCTTCATCATCGGCGCCTTCGCCGTGCTCTGGACCTGGATGGGTGGCATGACCACCGTCATTTGGACGGATGTCATTCAATTTCTCATCTTTCTCCTCAGCGGTGTTCTCGCCCTGCTGTGGATTCTTTTCAGCCTGGAAGGAGGCGCCGCCACCCTCATCCAAAATGCCGCCGATGCCGGCAAACTCCGCTTGATCAACCTCAGCACGGACCCCACCCTCAGCTTCACGCTCTGGGTCGCCTTCTCGCCATGCCTTTCCAAAATCTGGCCGCCTTCGGCACCGACCAACTCAATGCCCAGCGCATGTTCTGCTGCCGCAACGCCGGAGATGCCAAAAAAGCCATCATCTTCAGCAGCTTGTCCCAATTCGTCACACTCCTCATGTTGGCGGTTGGCCTCGGTCTTTTCAGCTACTACCAACAACAGCCTCCCTCCACCGCCACCCAGGAACTTTTCCTCCGCGAACGTGATTATGTCTTCCCCGTCTGGATCACGACTATTCTACCCGTTGGCCTCAGCGGACTGATCCTGGCAGGTGCCTTCACCGCTGCCATCTCCAGCCTGGACTCCATTCTCGCCGCCCTGGCCCAGACCACCCTGGCTTTGCGAAAAAAACCAGCATCCCTCCCAATTCCAAGCGTTTGATCTTTGAGTCCAAGGCCCTTGTCCTCATCTGGGCCATCATTCTTTGTCTCAGCGCTCTCGGCCTCAACCACCTCCGCGGCAATATCAACATGGTCGATCTCGCCTTTGGCATCCTTACCTACACCTACGGCTCTATGCTCGGCATTTTTCTACTCGCCCTTTCCCCCTTCCGACCCCGCTTCTCCGGCATCCTCTGCGGTGTCCTCCTCTCCATCCTCTGCGCCCTCATCATCCGCCCCGATCTTTATAAAATTCTGCTCAACTTCCAACTCATCACCCCGGACTTCGTCGCCACCTGGCAACCCCAACTCAACCCCGTCTGGCTCTATCCCCTCACCACTTTGCTGACCTTCGGCTGCGGCCTGCTCTCCTGCCTGTTCCCAGATCAAAAGATTAAAAAATAAATATCGTCCATTATCCTCGCCGGAACAGGCGTGGAATTAAGCTGGCACCGACGCTCCACCTCGACTCAGGGCAAGCCCCAAGCCACCCTCTTTTCCTCATACACCCCCTGCGGCAACAACACATACAGCGGATCCATGGCCGGATCCACCCACGCAATCAGTTCCCGCAAGGTCTCTTCCGCCATCACCGTGCAGCCAAAACTCGCTTTGCTTCCCTGATCCCTCCAAATGTGAAAAAAAATCGAACTGCCCGCCCCCCGCACGATATCTGATCCTGCATTATGTTTGATAAACAACTTCAAACGATGGGCCGGATCATTCTGCCTCATCTGCTGCTGCTTCTCCCAATCTGTTTCCGGGTCCCTGCCTGAAAGCCGGACATGCTGGTTATACAAACTCGAATTCACATCCTCCACCCACAAATCCCGGCTCGTCACCTCATTCACCCGCATTCCCCGGCCCACCGTCACTTGACCCGCATAAGCATACACCTCACCCAAAGCAAACACCCCGGCCGGCGCACGGCGATCCCCTTCCTGCTTCTGCCGTCCCGGCTGCTCTGGATGCAGACCCCGGCCCCAGGCCAGTCCTGCCGATCCCAAGCGACCCGGCACCGCCTTCCCCACCTTCTCCCAGAAACCCTGCCTCTTTTGCCAACGCTGCAGAGTCACCGAAGAATCCTCCCAATCCCGGGCCAAGCCCACAATCATCTGCCTGCTGTTAGCCGTCATCGCTGGCCTCTCCTCCGCTCGGATCGAGCACAAAAGCATCAGCAGGAACATCCCTAACCCCAGCACGAAGCTCAGGCCACGCATCTCAATCCTCTCCCTTGAAACGGCGACGCCTTTCCTGCGTCTCCATCCTCTCCCGGATTTCCGTGAACCAACCCGGCCCAAAAAATAAAAAATAACCCGCCAACCCCAACACGACTTCACGCCGCGCCCCGGCGTCACCTATAAAATTCAACAACAGCATTCCCGCCACCACAATGCCCACC